>NZ_BTPD01000009.1:0-254420 GCF_036245625.1 Algoriphagus confluentis | reverse complement strand
ACACAAGATATTAGATGCAGACTGATCACCGATCAATGCATACTTACAGATTAGGCGGCCTAGCGCAGGGGTCCCACCTCTTCCCATCCCGAACAGAGAAGTTAAGCCCTGCAGCGCCGATGGTACTGGGGTTACACCCGGGAGAGTAGGTCGCCGCCACATTATTCAAAAAGCCCTTCGATAACCCGAAGGGCTTTTGGCGTTTAGGGGCTCTCAGGAATCGGAAGGATGAATACACGGAATAATGATTTTCCTTACCAATAAGCCTCTTGTGCTCATCTTTGGTTGATAGAATCTAATTTGAACTTTGTTTAGCTGATTCCTAGGGCTTAAAGTCTTAATTTTGTTTCTATGCATTTTTTTAGGAAATATTTAAATATCCCGACTTGAAGTGTGCTTTCCTTCATGCTTTTACTTTTTCAACTTTTCTTTTCTGGGGATTTATTGCAGTTTTGCACCAAACCATTTTCTGATGTCCTCTTATCTTCTTCGTGGCTTGCGATTGATCGCAAAAGGAGAAATATCCGCAAAAAAAAATTTTCTGTTCCAAGATGGAATTCTATCACCCTCTGAATTCGTCCCAGATACTTTTTCAGGCAAAATAGTGGATTGTGAGGGTTGTTTCCTCTCTTCGGGTTGGATTGACCTAAGGGTAGGCCTGGGAGAGCCCGGTCAAGAATATCGTGAGACAGTAGAATCTTTATGTCAGTCCCTGTCGACATCCGGTTTTGCTCAAGCTGTTGTGATGCCCAATACTGATCCGGTTATTCAGACCAAAAACGAAGTCGATTTTGTATTGAATAAGGCCAAAACTTACGGTCCCAAACTCGAAATCATGGGTGCTGTGACCAAAAACAACCTTGGTGAGGAGCTTACCGAGATTTTGGATATGCATTTTCAATCCGGAGTCACCCTATTCGGAGAAGGGATCAAGCCTTTGGCTAATTCCGACCGATACATGAAAATCCTTCAATACCTCCAAAAGTTTAATGGGGTTTTGTTTGATCATGCATACGATCCTTTGCTGGGTATTTTCGGTCAAATGCACGAAGGAGAAATCTCCACTCAGTTGGGAATGAAAGGAATTCCTAACCTGGCCGAGGATGTGGCCATTCAGCGAAATTTGGAAATACTGAGGTACACGGGAGGAAAAGTTCATTTTCAAACTTTGAGTACAGCCAAGGGTGTAGATTTGATCCGAAAGGCAAAGGCTGAGGGTTTGAACGTGACTGCAGATATTTCTATTTACCAACTTTTATTTAATGATCAAGATTTGGTCACTTTCGATTCCAATTTCAAAGTCAAACCTCCATTTAGAGGGAGTGCTGACCGGGAGGCATTGATCGAAGGCTTACGAGATGGAACAATCGATGCCATGGTGTCCAATCATCAGCCACAGGATTTTGATTCTAAATTTGCTGAGTTTGACCTGGCTTCTTTTGGGATGGCTGGACTTCAAACCTTCCTGCCTGCGATGGTAAAGCTCGTTCCGGAATTAGGTTGGGAGCTTTTGATCGACAAAATAACATCCGGCCCGGCCAAGGTACTGAATTCAACTCCCCAAGCTTGGACTATATGGAATCCTTCCCAAGAATGGATCTACAATGAAGAGTCCAATCTATCCTTGTCCTCCAATCATCCCTGGTTCGGTCAGCCCCTTCTGGGTAAAGTGAAATTAGTCATTCAAAAGGGTCAGTTGATCAAGACGGATGCATAAATACCTTAAGACAGCCTATCAGTTTGGGGTGCTTGGAGGAATTCTGTCTTTCCTTTCCTTCCTTGTTTTGTCCTTTGTTTACGAGGATCCAACCAATCTCAATCTTGTTTTTGGCTATTTGATCACTCCCATAGCGATTTTTCTGGCGATTAAGTTCTTTAAAGACTACACTAATGCTGGATATCTATCATTTGCTGAAGGGATGACTATGGGTTTTATGACTTATTTTCTAATTGGAAGTATCTCAGCTGTTACTATTTGGGCTTTTCTCTCTTTTTCCCCGGAATTGTTTGAATCTATTCGTGAGTCCAAATGGGATGTGATGCAGGAAAATAAGGAAACAATCCTGTCTCAGGTGGGAGAGGATTCTTATCTGGCAACTCAAAAAAGCTTAAATCTAATGAGCACTTGGGATGTCGCCTTCAATGATGGACTATGGAAAATCATCCCCGGAATGTTTTTTAGCATTATTATTTCAATTATTTTGAGAAAAAATCCAACCTAAGCACTATGGAACAACAAACACAATCCCCCTTTCAGGCCGCCCTTAAACCAGGAATAATTATGGGTTTGATTGCGATGGCAGTGACTTATCTCGCCTATTTCATTGATTCCAGCCTATTGGCATCCGGATGGTTTTTTCTGGTTTCAATCGTAATTTTCTTTGTACTCATTATCTATTTTGGAAAGCAATACAGAAGCGATTTGGGGGGCTTTATGTCTTTTGGTACTGCTTTCAATTTTAGTTTTATCACCATGGTCATTTCTGGTCTGATATCTTCAATAGGCACTATTCTCCTTTTTCAAGTTATCGATCCCAGTCTTCCTCAAGTTTTGGCAGATCTTACTTTCGAAAATACAGTAAGTATGATGGAAAAATTCGGCGTCAATCCGGATTCGATTCCTCCGGATCAGTTGGAAGAAATGCGAGTGAATTCTGCTTCTGGATTTACTTTGAGCGGACAATTGAAAGGTTTTGGCTTTAGTCTGATATTCTATGCAGTTCTTGCATTAATTTTGGGAGCTATCTTAAAGAAAAGAGATAAGTCCCTAGATTATTAATCCATGATTCAGATCTCCGTCGTAGTCCCAGTTTTCAACGAGGAAGAATCTTTGCCAGAATTGACCCAATGGATCAGCCGTGTGATGACTCAGCACGGCTTTTCTTATGAGGTCATATTGATCAATGACGGAAGTACAGATCGATCTTGGGAAGTGATCCAAAATCTTTCAAAGAACAATAAATTCCTCAGAGGGCTTAATTTCACCAGGAACTATGGGAAATCTGCGGCATTGGATGCGGGATTCAGAAGAGCAGAAGGAGAAGTTGTCATCACCATGGATGCTGACCTCCAAGATAGTCCTGATGAAATTCCCGAACTCTATGAAATGGTCAAAGGAGGACTTGATGTTGTTTCGGGTTGGAAAAAGGAAAGACACGACCCCATCTCCAAAACTATCCCCAGTAAGTTTTTCAATGGGGTGACCCGATGGATTTCGGGTATTCAGCTTCATGATTTCAATTGCGGGCTAAAAGCCTACCGAAATAAAGTGGTGAAAAACATTACCATTTACGGTGAAATGCATCGGTATATTCCCCTGTTGGCCAAGTGGAATGGTTTCCCGAAGATCGGTGAAAAAGTAGTGCAGCACCAAGCTAGAAAGTACGGCTACTCCAAGTTTGGATTGGAGCGTTTTCTGAATGGATTTTTGGATTTGATCAGCGTATCTTTTGTCCATAGATACAAAAAGAAGCCCATGCACTTTTTTGGTACCTTGGGCACCTTATCTTTCTTGAGTGGATTTCTGATTACTTGTTGGTTGATATTTGAGAAGGTCTATGGCTTGAGCCGAGGAGTAAAGGTCAGAGAAATTGTCGATCAACCTTTATTTTTCTTGGCTTTAGTGGCCATTGTGGTCGGTGTTCAGCTTTTTGTGACGGGATTTATAGCCGAGTTGATGACCTCCTCCAATTCCAAGGAAGCGGAGTACAAAATTGATGACGAAATCAATTTTGATTTCTGATGTTCTTCTCCATCATTATTCCAGTTTTCAACCGACCCGATGAAATCAGGGAGTTGCTGTCGAGTATTTCTAACCAGGATTTTTTGGATTTTGAAGTGATTGTGGTGGAAGATGGTTCACCTGTTGATTCAGAAGAGATTTGTCGGGACTTTGAATCCAGTTTTTCGCTTTGCTATATTTTTCAGGAAAATTCCGGACAGGGTTTTGCCAGGAATCATGGGATGACTAAGGCCCAAGGTGAATTTTTTATCATCTTAGATTCTGATGTGGTTTTGCCTAGTGATTATTTAGGAAAGGTCTATCGAGCCATTCAGACCCGGAAATTGGATGCATTTGGCGGCCCTGACGCCGCTGATTCTGATTTTTCAGCCCTACAAAAGGCCATGGATTTTGCCATGACTTCTTTTTGGACCACGGGAGGAATACGTGGAAAATTGAAAAACCCTTCAAAATATCAAGCCAGGGGATTTAACATGGGGGTGGCGAGGAGAGTTTTTGAACAGATTGGTGGATTTGTAGACCCAAACCAAGGAGAGGATGTTGAATGGAGCATTCGGATAAAAAAGGCCGGGTTCAAACTCGAGTTGGTTGAAGAAGCCTTTGTTTATCATAAGCGAAAAAACACACTTACTAGTTTTGCCAAGCAGGCATTTTCATTCGGGAGAAATAGGGTAAATGTTTCAAGATTCCATCCTGAAGCGATTCAGTTGGTTCATTGGTTACCCACTGTTTTTCTTCTTTTCTTGATTTCTATCCCGTTTTTTTTCTTGATGTTTGATCCAATCGCCAAGCTGGAGTTAATGGTATTGGGATTTTGGTCGATGGCCGTCCTTATCAGTTCCGGAAACAGATTTGGTAGTCTTTTGGTGACTATCCTAAGCTGGACAGCATCGATAATCCAGCTCGTATCCTATGGTGCTGGATTACTGGTTGAAAAGATTAAAAAATCAATCGTTGGTTAATTGCCTTTCTTACAAACGTAGAGGGTTTCGGTAGGTGCTAAGGCATACTTTTTTACCAAATCAACAGGGAGCTCGTATACAAATTGGTTTTCTTCGATCTGAAGCCCGGACCTTCTTAGTCTTTGCGCATAATCCAATCCAAATTTTCTCACATGATCCCGCTGGCCAAACAACTTCTCCCGCTCCGCTGGATCAGTGACTGATTTGTCTTCCAGGGTTTTGTCCATTTTGTATACGGGAGATTGAAGAATGCCCCAGCCCGAGGGCTTTAAAACTCTATTGAATTCCGAACAGGCTCTGATATCGTCTTCTACATGTTCCAATACGTGGTTACAAAAAATCACATCAAAGCTGTCGTCAGGAAAAGGAATCTCATGAACATCCATTTTCACTTTAGCGAGAGGAGATTCAATGTCTGCGGTGATGTACTCCAAATTAGGCAAAGCTTCGAAACGGTGAATGAAGCAATGTTCCGGAGCTACGTGCAGTACTTTTAAGGAAGCGGAGAAAAAGGGGGTTTTTTCTTTTAGAAATAGCCACATCAATCGATGTCTTTCCAATGCGAGGCAATTCGGACAAAGGGCATTTTCTCTGGCTACTCGTCCATATGGCAAAAATTTCCTGTATTCTTTGGAGCAGATTGGGCATTCTACTTCTTTGCCTTTGTTTAAAAAAGAAAGAAGATGGAGGAAAGCAGGACTTATTCTCTGAAGGACTGGCCTGGGTACGAAGCGGACTACTTGTGAGATTATACTTTTCATAGGAAAACGTTGCAATCTACATATTCCTGAGTTTATCCTTTGATTAGGCCGCCATCATTTGGGAAATTCTATTCCTTCGGTTTCTCGGATATATTCTTCAAGTTTTCCGATATCCTTTTCCAATTTCTCGATTTTTTTTACCTGATTATTAATCGCCTTAGTTTGTTTTGCGATGTCGTTTGGTGATAGTTTTCCGGCTGAATTTTTATTTTGAAAATCATTCTGCATTTTTATTCGCTTCTCTTTTTCTTTGTTCAGCTTCTCATTTTTTTTGGCCAGGTCCGCCTTAGCTTTTTCCAGTTTTTTGGTTTCTTTTAGTTCCTTTTTGGAGGGGGGATTTTCAAGGGCGCCGCCTTGTGCCATCACCTCTGCGGAGGCAGCAGCATAAACCAGCAAGATGACAATGAGTATTTTTTTCATAGGGTTTTTATTTTAGTTGCAAATCTGCTTTATGACTGGGAGCTAATCTTAGTTTAACTCCACCACGGTTTGGTCCGAATTAGCTCATCAATTCTTTTCTTCCAAATTTACTCCGAATCTGGAGATCGATTCCAGTCCCCGAGCTTGTCACATGGTCAGGACTGTTTTGATCTCCCGAAATCATCAGAGCTAATCATTTAATATAACTAAATAATCTAAGGAGTAAAATAGTTATATGAAAAAAGGCTTGCCTTTTGGAGGGAAGAAACTTGAAATGGACCCAGCGGTATAAATAAAAAAATGAGGCTTTTAGTGCCTCATTTTTCTCAGTTAGCCTATTCCTCCTCTCTAGGCTTTGGTTCTCGCCCCCTTTTTTTTAAGGCTTCATAAATAATCCACTCAATTTGACCATTGACACTACGGAATTCATCTGCTGCCCATTTTTCGACGGCATTTAAAGTAGCTTCATCCAGCCTTAATGCAAATGCTTTCTTTTTAGACATGATTCTAAGATTCTAGCCAATCCGCCAAATAAGATCGCAGTTCATTTGCTTTCTGAGTTCCGATCATAATTTTCTTCTTTTCTCCTACATCCAAAAGAATCCCTTCGTCTCCAATGATGCTGTAGGCCTTAGTAGTTCGGTTTCCCTTTAATCCCCAGCCTCCAAAATCAGTCAGGGGACTATAGTTGATGACCTCAATCTGCCTAATTTTGCTTTTGGGAAAAGTCCTCCAAGATGAAATGAAAGGGAAAAAGCGGAATTTGACCCCATATTCGTCGATTCTGGTTTCCAGTCGGATTAGCATCAAAAGAATAAAGACAAAAGAAAAGATCAAAACTATAGCTCCCATACCCCAAATTGACTCGGAGTTGCCGTCCTCAGTTTTCCAAATCAAGGCAGTGACCAAGAGAATAATCGGCAATTCAACACCCAAGATGAGGTACATGATCCATGTTCCTTTGTAGGACTGCATTTCTTTAAAAATAAGATTTGCCATGGCTTTTCCGGATTATTGGTGTAGAGTTCCTACGTTAAGTACTGGATTCGCACTTTTGTCCGAGCAGAGGACGACCATCAGATTGGAGACCATGGTGGCCTTTTTATCTTCGTCAAATTCGATAATTCCTTTGTGGCTTAAGTCTGCTAAGGCCATTTCTACCATTCCCACAGCACCGTCCACAATCTTTCTTCTGGCAGCCACTATGGCCGTAGCCTGCTGCCTTTGTAGCATAGCAGAGGCGATTTCCGAAGCATATGCCAGGTGGGAAATTCTAGCTTCGATTACTTTAATGCCTGCATGATTCAGGCGTTCGGAGATTTCTGCCTCCAGAGAATGGTTGACCTCCTCTACCCCTGACCGTAAAGTGATTTCAGCATTTTCGGCTTCGAAATCATCATAGGGATACTTTCCGGCCATTTTTCTTACTGCAGCATCAGTTTGCAAGTGAACAAAGTTTTCATAATCCTCTACATCAAAGGTTGCTTTGAACGTGTTTTCAACCTGCCAGACTACAATTGTACCTACCATGACGGGGTTTCCTATTTTGTCATTTACCTTAAGGGGTTTGTTCTCAAAATTCCTTACTCGCAAGGAAATCTTCTGTTTGGTCATGAATGGATTGACCCAAAAGAAGCCATTGGCTTTTACCGTGCCTTTGTATGCTCCAAAAAGGATTAAGACCATGGCCTTATTGGGTTGAAGGGTAAAAAAGCCAGGTAGAATCAAGAAGAATACCGGAACTAGGGCTGCTCCCAACCAGATTACCTGATTGATGAATGCCCATACGATGGCCGGGATGAGGGCTAGTGCCAAGAATAGCATCAAATAGCCGGAGAGGGGAGTGCTAGTTTTTTCCATATAATTATGATATTAAATTGATATCAATGTGAATTACGGAAAAAAACTTGAATGGGTTATTCTTTTCAAAAAAAAATCCTCCAAATTTTTTGAAGGATTTCAGATTGACTTTAGAATTTACTTCTTTTTAAACAGGGAATCGACGAATTCCTTTCGGTTAAATATTTGGAGATCGGTCATTTTTTCTCCCACACCAATGTATTTTACCGGAATTTTGAACTGGTCAGATATCCCGATGACCACGCCGCCTTTGGCCGTGCCATCCAATTTGGTGATGGCCAAAGAAGTCACTTCCGTAGCTTTTGTGAATTCTTTGGCTTGAATAAATGCATTTTGTCCGGTAGAACCGTCTAAAACAAGCATGATTTCATGGGGAGCATCCGGGATAAACTTTTGCATGACCCGCTTGATTTTACTCAATTCATTCATCAGGTTGACTTTGGTGTGAAGCCTTCCTGCAGTATCCACTATGACTACATCCGCTTTGGAGTCCACTGCTTGCTTCACCGCGTCAAAAGCAACCGAGGCTGGATCGGTGTTCATTCCATGAGAAACGACCGGCACGCCTACCCGATTGCCCCAAAGGATCAGCTGATCTACGGCAGCCGCCCGAAACGTGTCAGCAGCTCCCAAAATGACAAATTTACCTGCATTTTTCATTAGATTGGCAAGTTTTCCGATGGTGGTGGTTTTTCCTACGCCGTTTACACCGACGACCATAATGACGTAGGGTTTCTTGTCCTCGGGAATCTCCAAGTCCAGAAAATCCTGTGAATTGTTTTCCTCCAACAATCCTGCAATTTCTTCCCTGAGAATTTTGTCCAACTCCTCGGTATTGAGGTATTTGTCCTTGGCCACCCGATCTTCTATCCTGCGGATAATTTTGATCGTGGTGTCTACCCCCACATCCGAAGTGATGAGAATCTCTTCCAATTCGTCGAGAATTTCCTCGTCGACTTTGGACTTCCCGACTACTGCCTTGCTGAGCTTGGCAAAGATAGACTCATTGGTCTTTTGTAGTCCCTGATCGAGACTTTCTTTTTTTTCTTTAGAGAAAAAGCCAAAGATTCCCATAATTAGAATTGGATTTTTAAAAGTGAATATAACGAAAAAGTCCCTCTGAATAAGTTCAGCAGGGACTTGGAAGCATTACGATGCACTAGGCAATTATTTTTTCAGGGTATCCTGTACCAAAGTGGACGGAACCATTTCTTCTTTGAAGGTATAAGCACCAGTCTTGTCAGACTTTATGGCACGGATTACTCTGGCGTAAGATACGCCACCTTCTTTTTTCAGGGTTGCTACTACTTTCTTAGCCATTTTTTTGTTGTTTACGGGTGGTTATACCCAGCTAAAATTATTTAATTTCTTTATGAACAGTTACTTTCTTCAGGATTGGGTTGAATTTTTTCAACTCCAGTCTTTCGGTGGTATTTTTTCTGTTCTTGGTTGTGATATATCTGGAAGTACCTGGCATGCCAGAGTTTTTGTGCTCTGTACACTCCAAAATCACTTGTACTCTGTTTCCTTTCTTAGCCATCTCGGTGTTGATTTAGGGGAATGTGACTTTGATTATTTAATTACAATCATACCCTTATCCTGCGCTTCTTTTAAAACGGCAGTGATACCTTTCTTATTGATTGTCTTCAATGCTTTTGAGCACACTTTCAAAGTGATCCATGCGTCTTCCTCAGGTACGTAGAAGCTCTTCTTGTGAAGATTTGGGTAAAATCTACGCTTGGTTTTGTTGTTTGCATGGGACACGTTGTTACCTACTCGAGGTCTTTTGCCGGTAATGTCACAAACTTTTGCCATGATTATGTATCGTAATTGGTATGCGTTTCTGTAATGAGTCTGCAAATATCGGAACTTTTTGGGAATTACCAACAAAGCATTTTAAAAAATCCCCAATTTATTTACCCTTTGGGGTAAGGACAATGCCTGCAGCCGCTGCCACAGCAGTATCCTCTTTTTAAATGATATTTGGCAGTAAAAACCATCAAGCCCTGCTCATTAAGATAATAATCCTCCGAAGTGATCTTTGGTAAAGGCTTCTTTTCCGGTTTCATGGTTTGGCCCGAAGGCATTCATTATATTTGAGACTTGAAATAAACCTAGCAAAATTAACCAAATCATGGAAACCATCACTTCCAGTCAGCAGGCAATCCGATTAGAGGATCGCTACGGTGCGCACAATTATCATCCATTACCTGTGGTCTTGTCCCGAGGTGAAGGGGTCTACCTATGGGATGTAGAAGGTAAAAAATATTTTGATTTTCTGTCGGCCTATTCCGCAGTCAATCAAGGCCACTGTCATCCTCGGATCAAAGAGGCGATGATCGAGCAAGCAGGAACCCTGACTTTGACTTCCAGAGCTTTCTACAACGATATGCTTGGCCCTTTTGAGAAATACATCACTGAGTATTTTGGTTTTGAAATGGTCTTGCCGATGAATACCGGTGCCGAAGGAGTAGAAACAGCCCTGAAACTAGCCCGAAAATGGGGTTATGAAAGAAAAGGGGTGGCCGAAAATCAAGCAAAAATCATTGTGGCCGAAAACAACTTCCATGGCAGAACCACCACCATCGTCTCATTCTCCAACGATGCCAATGCAAGAAAAAGCTTTGGGCCATTTACAGAAGGCTTTATTCGTATACCTTATAATAATGTAGAAGCACTTGAAGAGGCCTTAAAAATAGAAGGCGTCGTGGGCTTTTTGGTAGAACCTATTCAGGGTGAAGCAGGCGTATATGTGCCTTCAGAAGATTATATCAGAAAATCCAAAGAGGCTTGTGCCAAAAGTAATGTGCTCTTTATTGCAGATGAAATTCAAACAGGAGTAGCAAGAACAGGGTCACTTCTTGCCGTATGCGGTAATTGTAGCTGTGAAGGACACTGTGAAAGACAAGAAACCTACACCAAACCCGACATTCTGATTTTAGGTAAAGCACTTTCCGGAGGATTTTATCCAGTATCGGCTGTATTGGCCGATCGGTCAGTGATGGAGGTGATCAAACCCGGTCAACATGGTTCCACATTTGGAGGAAATCCTCTTGGGGCCAAAGTCGCCATGACAGCCTTGGAAGTAGTAAGGGATGAGAAATTGGCCATGAATGCCAGAAAACTCGGTAGACTATTCCGGGAAAGAATGCAGCGTGTGGTCGATAAATATGCCATTGCCAAATTGGTAAGAGGAAAAGGTCTCCTCAATGCCGTAGTAATCAATGATTCTCCCGAAAGCACCACCGCTTGGGATATTTGCGTGAAGCTTGCAGAGAATGGACTCTTGGCCAAGCCGACTCATGGAAATATCATTCGATTTGCACCTCCTTTGGTAATGACTGAAGAACAGCTGCATGAATGCTGCGATATCATTGAAAAAGTAATCTCAGAATTTAACTCCTAATCCTAATCAGTATTCCGGACTTCGTGTTTCTTCAAACGGAAAGCGAAGTCCTTTTTATTTCCTTAGCCTATGAGCAAAGCAGTGATTTTTGATATGGATGGGGTGATTTGTCACACCAATCCCTATCATTCACAAGCCTTCAGAATATTCTTCGAAAAAAGAGATCTATTCCCAACTGAAGATGAATTTCAAGTGCATATGTATGGCAAAAACAATGGATATATTCTTAGCCACTTTTTAGGCAGGGAGATCAAGGGGGAAGAGTTGGAATATTTGGAGTTTGAGAAGGAAAGCCTCTTTCGTGAAATTTATCAACATCATGTAGCACCTATCTCAGGTTTTATGCCATTTTTTCATGGGCTGAAGGATTCAGGGTTCAAACTGGGAGTGGCCACTTCTGCGCCCTTTGCCAATCTGGAGTTGATTGGAGGAAAGTTGGATCTTTTTCCTTACCTCCATTCTGCTTTGGCGAGCGAACATGTGAAAAAGCATAAGCCTGACCCGGAAGTCTACCTGAAAACTGCTAAAAATATGGAATTAGAGCCGTCGGATTGTGTAGTATTTGAGGATTCGTTTTCCGGAGTTACCGCTGCCAAAAATGCGGGAATGAAAGTAGTAGGCGTTCTTTCTTCCCATACCGTATCCCAACTGCCCATCTGCGACTTGTACATCGAAAACTATCTCGAATTGCGACCTGAGGATGTGATTTCGATGTTGACTTGAATTGAATCTCATTAACATTGGCATAAAAATTTTTTAACATTGAGAAAACGCATAACATTGACTTAATATTCAAAAGTCCAATTCTCTCCGATTGATCCATTTTTCGGATTGTTTCCGGTTGTTTTTAAAAATATAATTTTAGTTTTCATAATGAATTGATAATTGTGAATTCATTTTTAATACATCTTGATGGCGGAACTTTGCAGCGCTGTATAACAATTAATTCTAATCCCATTACTGTATGCGAATCCGATTCGCAGCAGCTTTGGTCTTCTTGATCTTAGTCAATACAGGCGCTTTTGCAAGGGGCGCCTACTCTGACTCGCTGCTCCACGAAATACCTGAACCGGTGAAGGTTCAGAAGAATTGGTATGAGTCTATCCGACTCCGAGGGTATGCCCAGTTTCGATACAATGGGCTCTTCGAATCCAATCCCGACCTGAAATGCGACCAATGCGATAAATCCTGGGGAGGAAACGGAGGATTTTTCTTCCGAAGGATCCGTTTGGTCCTCTTTGGACAAATTCACCCAAGAGTGTATTTCTACCTTCAGCCTGACTTTGCCTCTGGAGGAGGGAATTTTGCTCAAATCCGGGATGCTTATGTGGACTTGGGCTTGGACGAAAAGAATGAATTCAGAATCCGGCTTGGGCAGTCAAAAATGCCTTTTGGTTTCGAAAACCTCCAATCCAGCCAAAATCGACTTCCTCTGGATCGAAATGACGGGCTGAATTCTGGTTTGCCTAATGAGCGTGACCTTGGAGTGGTTTTTTATTACGCTCCAACCAAAATCCGGCAGCGATTCAGTTATTTGACTGCCTCAGGACTAAAGGGATCAGGAGATTATGGTATTTTTGGCTTTGGGATTTACAACGGACAAGGTCCAAATAATCCCGATAAAAACGATTCCTTCCATCTTGTTGCCAGAGCTACTTATCCTTTTGAGCTTCCTTCAGGTCAGATTATAGAAACGTCATTTCAGGGGTATTCAGGAAAATATGTCATTGCCAGAAATCCACTCACGGACTTTGATCAAGTTGAATATTTGGATTCCAGATTCGGTCCATCTTTTATTCTCTATCCCCAGCCATTTGGGATTCAGGCTGAATACAATTGGGGAAAGGGACCACAATTTAATCCGGAGACCAACGATGTAGAGCAGAAGTCTTTACAAGGAGGCTATGTTATGGCCAGTTATATGTTTGAAAAAGGAGACCAACGAGCCATTCCTTTCACCCGATACCAATATTATGACGGAGGAAAGAAGTTTGAACTGGACGCTACAAGGCATCGGGTAAAGGAATTGGAGTTGGGCGTAGAGTGGCAATTCAATAAAAATTTCGAATTGGTGACGATGTACACCATCTCTGACAGAACCTTTGAAAATTCACTTAAACCAGATAATCGACAAAGAGGAAGTTTGCTAAGACTGCAGGCTCAGGTGAATTTTTGATATGATTTTTCCAAAAAGAGGTGCCGTAAAAGCGCCTCTTTTTGTTTTTGTAAGACTTATCCGATTCGCAGTGTTAGTTTTGTAGGACTAATTCAAAGCAAGATGTTGAGAAGACCCAGAAGAAACAGAAAATCCGAAGCGGTAAGAAACCTGATTGAAGAAACGAATCTATCTGTCAAAGACCTGATTTTTCCGATGTTTTTGGTAGAAGGAGGCAATCAAAAAATAGAGGTGGCTTCCATGCCGGGAATATATCGCTACACGACTGACTTAATGCTGAAGGAGATTGAGGCCTGCATGAAGTTGGGCATCACGGCAGTAGATGTCTTCCCCGCCTATCCGGAATCCAAAAAGGATAAAATAGCCTCAGAAAGTTATAATCCAGAGACTTTTTACCTTAAAGCCCTTCGGGAAATCAAGAGGAACTTCCCCGAACTCTGCCTGATGTCTGATGTGGCCATGGACCCCTATAGCAGTGATGGGCATGATGGATTAGTGGAAAATGGAAAGATTCTCAATGACGAGACCTTGGAGATTCTGGCCAAAATGTCCCTTGCCCAAGCAGATGCAGGGGTAGATATTCTTGGGCCTTCAGATATGATGGATGGACGTGTGGGATACATTCGAGAAGCTTTGGATCAAAATGGATTTACAGAAACCTCCATCATGTCCTACACAGCAAAATATGCGAGTGCATTCTATGGTCCTTTTCGGGATGCTTTGGACTCTGCTCCTAAGTTTGGTGACAAAAAGACCTATCAGATGAATCCGGCCAACAGTCAAGAGGCATTGATTGAGGCGGATTTGGATATGGAAGAAGGAGCGGATTTTTTGATGGTCAAGCCAGCGCTAAGCTATTTGGATATTATCAAGCTGCTCAGCGACAATTACCCTCTTCCTATTGCAGCATACAATGTGTCCGGGGAATACAGCATGATTAAGGCATCCGCCGAAAGAGGATGGCTTGATGGTGAGCGGGCTATGCTGGAAATGCTGACTTCGATAAAGAGGTCAGGAGCCAAGATCATTTTAACCTATTTTGCGAAGGAGTTTGCCCAGCTTAAGTCATAAAAAAAAAGCTTTCAGTTTGTTGAAAGCCTTTTTTGGGTTAAAGTTGAAATGATTTTTTCCTTGGAGAACTCACCGTCAAAGGTCCTGTTCTCTTTCCAGCATCAAAATAGCCGCCTGAGATACGATAAAATATTTTTCGCCTTCATACATGACTTCATGAGCACCTGAAAGCAAGAAAATAGCTAAGTCTCCTTCTTTAGCTTGGAGAGGCACGTATTTCACTTTTTCATCACTGTCCATCCAGGGCTCGTGGTCTTCCACTGGCATAGGAATGGGATAGCCTGGTCCGGCCTTGATGATGTATCCTTGCTGGACTTTTTCGCGCTCTTGCACGCCAGGTGGGAGGTAAAGCCCCGAACCGGTCTTTTCGTTCGGTTTTTTGAGACGGATCAAAACCCGATCACCTACTACGATGAGTTTTTTCAGTTTATTATCTGCAGTGAGTTGCATATCCTTTTTCTATTGGTCAATGAACAAAAAGCCAAGATTCCAGATCGTTGAATCCAGGTTCTTGGCTTTCAGAAACTAAACAGCATCTGCGAAATCACAGATGCTGTTTGAGTTGGTTTAGTTATTATTATTTTTTGTCTTCGCCTACTTCTTCGAAGTCCACATCAGCTACCCCATCATTGGCATTCCCAGCATCTTCGGCAGATCCAGCCTGAGGCCCTGCGCCTTGAGTAGCATTGTACATTTCGGTTGAAGCTGCTTCCCAAGCTTTGTTCAGGTTAGCCATTGCGGCATCAATTCCTTCGAGGTTTTTAGCTCCGTGTGCAGACTTCAAGGCCTCAAGCGCAGAACTGATATTTGCCTTGTTTCCGTCAGAAAGCTTGTCTCCGAATTCCTTCAATTGCTTTTCAGTTTGGAAAATCAGGCTGTCAGCTTGGTTGAGCTTTTCGATCTTGTCTTTTTCAGCCTTGTCGGAAGCAGCATTCGCTTCGGCTTCTCTTTTCATTCTTTCGATATCATCCTGAGAAAGACCCGAAGAAGCCTCGATCTTGATTTTTTGCTCCTTGCCGGTTCCTTTGTCTTTGGCTGATACGTTTAGAATACCATTGGCATCGATGTCGAAGGTTACTTCGATTTGAGGCACTCCCCTTGGCGCTGGCGGAATGTCAGAAAGCTGAAATCTACCGATGGATCGGTTATCCTTAGCCATAGGTCGCTCACCCTGAAGTACATGGATGTCCACCGCAGGCTGATTGTCTGCTGCTGTTGAAAATACTTCTGACTTCTTGGTTGGGATAGTGGTATTGGCCTCGATTAGCTTGGTGAATACTCCACCCATGGTTTCGATACCCAAGGATAGCGGAGTCACGTCCAAAAGAAGTACGTCTTTCACTTCTCCGGTCAAAACCCCACCTTGGATAGCAGCACCGATGGCTACTACTTCGTCAGGATTTACTCCTTTGGAAGGCTTCTTACCGAAGAATTTTTCTACTTCCTCCTGGATTTTTGGAATACGGGTAGACCCACCTACCAAGATGACCTCGTCAATATCAGAAGCAGTCATTCCTGCATCCTGAAGCGCTTTTTTGCAAGGCTCCATGGATCTTCTTACCAAATTCTCAGACAGCTGTTCAAACTTGGCTCTGGAAAGATTTCTCACCAAGTGCTTTGGTCCGGTTTGGGTAGCAGTGATATAGGGAAGGTTGATTTCAGTAGAAGCAGAGCTGGAAAGCTCAATTTTTGCCTTTTCGGCAGCTTCTTTCAATCGCTGAAGAGCCATAGGATCTTTTCTCAAATCGATCTGCTCTTCTGTTTGGAATTCGTTGGCTAGCCAGTCGATGATTACTTGGTCAAAGTCGTCACCACCCAAGTGTACGTCACCGTTGGTGGATTTTACCTCGAAAACGCCATCACCCAGCTCAAGAATTGAAATATCGAACGTACCCCCACCAAGGTCATACACTGCGATCTTCATGTCCTGATTTTTCTTGTCCATCCCATAAGCCAAAGCCGCTGCAGTAGGCTCGTTGATGATTCGCTTCACTTCCAAACCAGCGATTTGCCCGGCTTCTTTGGTTGCCTGACGCTCAGCATCGTTGAAGTAAGCCGGTACAGTGATGACCGCTTCAGTGACTGTCTGTCCCAAGAAGTCCTCTGCGGTGCTCTTCATTTTTTGAAGGATCATGGCAGAAATCTCCTGAGGAGTATAAGATCTGTCACCGATCTTGATGGCTACTGTGTCGTTGGAGCCTTGCTCTACTTTGTAAGAAGCGTGTTTTTTCTCCTCAGATACTTCGGAGAATTTTTTACCCATGAATCGCTTCACGGAAGAAATGGTATTGGCGGGATTGGTGATTGCCTGACGCTTAGCCGGGTCACCTACTTTGCGCTCTCCGTTTCCATTGTCCAAGAAGGCTACAATAGAAGGCGTAGTTCTTCTTCCTTCGCTGTTTTGGATGACTACAGGCTCGTTACCCTCCATTACTGCTACGCAGGAGTTGGTCGTACCCAAGTCAATGCCTATAATTTTTCCCATGATTATATAAGTTTATTAGTTTTCATATGAAATACTCTCCCTCTGCTTCAATGCCTGTGCCATTGGAATATTTTTGGTTTTTGGTGTCAGTTTGTCAGGATTCTGAACCAAAGTTTCCCCATACTTTTCCACTTGTGTCACGGGAAGCAGCCAATTGACTGACTTTTCTGCCAAATCTTTTGATGTCATGCAACCAATTTGATGGGTAAGTCATCCTATGGGAGTGCATCAGCAATCAGCCATACCGAGGTGGAAAGAGAGGCTTCAATGGATCGGGGCTTTCGTTTTGGCATGGGTAGTGATTTTTTTGTCTGCATATTTAGAGAAAAGTGGTTTTTTGGGCTTCCTGTCCCAAGTTTCAGGGATTATTGAGTTCTTTTTGGGCTGATCGATTTTCCCGAAGTTGAATTGCCCTATTTTTACCCTATGGAAAAGAAGCTTATTCTTCAGGATATTTTTATATATCCCATCAAGTCCCTTGGGGGGATTCGGCTAGAAGAAGGTCAAGTTGAAGAGAGGGGATTCCGATATGACCGAAGGTGGATGCTAGTCGATGAAACAGGGAGATTTGTGTCTCAGCGGGAGTTTTCCACCTTGGCACTTCTCCAGGTGGAGGTGAGGGAGGATTCACTTTTTGTCTTCCATAAAGCAGATCCAAATAAGCAATTGCAAATTCCTTTGGATCGAGCTGAAGGAAAAGAGCTTTTGGTTACCATTTGGGATGATGAGGTCATGGCCAAGGTGGTCAATGAGGAGTCGGGAAAGTGGTTTTCTGATTTTTTAGGATTTAAAGTCGATCTGGTCGTGATGCCGGAATGGTCTAGGAGGGCTGTTGACCCCAGATATGCAGTAAATCAGGAGTCTGTCAGTTTTGCGGACGGGATGCCTTATTTAATTATTAGCCAGGAATCCCTCAATGACTTGAATTCCAGATTGGAGACTCCTGTACCTATGAATCGCTTTCGTCCCAATCTTGTTTTTTCTGGAGAAGAGGCATTTTTAGAAGATAAGCTCCGCAAAATCCGAATCGGCGCAGTGGATTTCCAGATCATCAAGCCCTGTGCCCGATGCGTCATGACTACCGTTGACCAGACATCGGGCGAAAAAGGGAAAGAACCGTTGAAAACACTTTCGACCTACCGTACGGTGAATAACAAAGTTATGTTTGGCCAAAATGCCGTGGCGCTTAATTTGGGAGTGGTAAAAGTCGGAGATGAGTTGATCTCCTTAGATTAGAAAAAGGGAAAGCCGGACTGCAATCAGCCCGGCTTTTTCTTGTAAGGTATTCAGTTGGTTGATTAGAAGCTAAATCCGGTAGTCAACTTAAAGAAGGAATCGTTGCCTTCGACCAAGTCGGTACCAAAAGAGAATCTGGCAAATGGTCCGCCTGTAGGCTTGCTAAACTGAACGTATGGTCCGAGCCATTGATACACGTCTGTAGAAGTGTCCACATTGGAGCCTCCGGAATTGATCAAATGCTCATAGTGTGCACCAAAGGAGATAAACTGACTCGCGCGAAAGCCCAAATTCAGCCAATAATGCACATAAGACAGAGTAGTCCCAGCAGTAGGCGCCTCATCCCGAAGGGGAGCGTAATAGCCAAAATAAAACTGTCCTTCCACTTTTTCTTTCAGCAAGTTGACTGTAAGGTTGGGGACGATCCCATCGCCGAAAATGGCCGGACCTGCTGTGCCGGAACTGAGTAGATTTCCGCCAAGGAAACCAATCTGGGGATTAATCGATAGTCCATCTCCAGCTTGGAAGTTGGCTCCCAGCCCGAACTCAGTCCAGTTGCCCCAGTTGGCGCCAGTGCCACCACCCCAGTGAATTCCATAGAAAGTCAGGGCAGCTTTGTCCGAAAATCCATAGGAACCCTGGAAGGTTGGGTAGAATCCGAAGAACTGATCGGAGTTTAGGGCTACGGAGAAGTTGAATTGTTTTTCTTCCTGCGCATGAGATGCTGTGATACTCGACAGGACGCAGAGTGCTGCCAAGGCAAATCCAGCCGTAGCAGACTTCAGAGTAAATTTGTTTTTCATGTAATTGATAGGTTTTGTTAAGAAATAGGTTTGATTTTGAGCCGAAAATCAGAATAAAAACATTCTGAGTTCAAATTCTGGGTTAATTTAAAATCAAAAAATTAACAAAAACAAAATATTTTAAAAAATATGGCAAAAAAATAAACCGAAATATGAAAATATTTCATTTTTATCTGAATTTGATGTTGATTTTAAAACCAGAGTTGTTTGAATTTCTGCCCAGAAATCGAGTTTCAGACATAAAAAAAGCCCCTGACTCGAACCGAATCAGGGGCTGATGGAGTAAAGAAATATTTTTTAGCCTTTTGAGAATTCCTTCACGGTCTGGACAAAAATCTTCACCATTTCAGGATCGATATCCGGATAGAGCCCATGCCCAAGATTGGCAATATGTCGGCTTCCTTTAAATTCATCCAACATGTCAAGAGTGGCTTTTCTCACCTGCTCCTCGTTTCCATAAAGCGCAGCCGGGTCTAAGTTACCTTGGAGGGTTTTGTTGGCTCCGATCAGCTTTCTGGATTCTGCGATTCCCATATTCCAGTCCAGTCCGATGGTTTCACAGTTGAGTTTTCCCATTTCTTCTCTTGCAAAAAAGGCTCCTTTGGCAAAGACAGTCACAGGCACCTCAGTGATCGCATCGCAGATTTGGGAAATGTATCGCAAGGAAAATTCCTCATATTGCTTGGGTCCCAAAATTCCCGCCCAGCTGTCAAAAATCTGAACCAGATCTGCTCCAGCTCGGATTTGAGCTTTGAGGTAATTAATCGTGGAGTCGGTGATCAATTGAAGAAGTTGGTGGGAAAATACCGGGTCTCGGTACAGTTTTTCCCGGGATTTGGAGAAGGTCTTGCTTCCGCTTCCTTCGACCATGTATGCAAAAATTGTCCAAGGTGCTCCTGCAAATCCGATCAGCGGAACTCTTCCCTTGAGGTTTTTTTTGGTAATCTGAATTGCATCCATGACGTATCGAAGATCATTTTCCCCATCAGCTACTCGGAGTTTTTTCAGGTCAGTTTGGCTTCGCACAGTTTCCGGAAACCATGGGCCTCGTTTTTCCACCATTTCGTAGGGCAAACCCATCGCCTCGGGAATTACCAGAATATCAGAAAAAATAATAGCTGCATCTACTCCCAGAATATCCACGGGCTGAATGGTCACCTCTGCAGCCAATTCTGGGGTCTGTGCCAATTCTATAAATCCGCTGACAGAATCTCGTACGGCTCTGTATTCTGGAAGAATGCGGCCGGCTTGACGCATAAGCCACACTGGAGTTCGTTCGGTTTTTTCACCTCTTGCTGCTCGCAGCAGCAGATCGTTTTGGAGTTGCATGCCGCAAAGATACGAGCAGAATCATTTTTTGGATGGAAAGACTTCGAACAAAAAAGAAAGCGATGGTTTTTTTACCATCGCTTTTGAAAGACAATTAAATGAATTGGATTAATTTAGTTTGATCTTCTGGAAGTCGGAATCCTTGATGCCCAGCATGTTGGTGACGGCTTCATAATCGGTCCAGTCGATTCGATTGGAAGCAAAATCACTTGGTACAATCACAATCCGAAACAATTGATCCCGGGTCCATTCTGGTCCTAAAATCGAATAATCGATCGGGCCATCTAGGAACATTCTCACATCAAATCGGGTGAAATCGAAATTGTACACCAATATGCCTTCTTCAAAGTAAACGGTCTGCGGTAAGGCTCGCCAAACCGGAGTTTGATTGTCTCCTTCCCAACGAATATAAACCAACGCTACGTCACTCTGTTCGGCAGGAGCTGGGAGAGTGAAAAGGCCTTCATATCCATTTGCTGAAGTAAAATCCACTTCAACCTGATAGGTGGATCCCAAAATATTGATGCCCGGCTCACCTTGAGGCCCTTCAGGGCCAGTACAGGCTTGGAAGACCAATAGTCCCACCAAAGCCAACATTGCAGTAAGTCTATTCATAGTTGTAGGGGTTTAGTTTCTGTTTCCACGGCAGGGATCGTGCCAAGGTTGATTAAGATTTGCTTAAGATTTTACTTCACTGGAGCAATCACCTGAACTTCAGACTCAGAAATGATTTTGTCGATATACACCCCGCTTAGGGTCCATCCGTTTTTGGAAGCAAAATCCTGGAGTTGGGCTTTTACTTTCTCCGGACCAGGCATGACCCATTTGCTGCCTTGGATTTTGGCTAGGAGGTAGCGGTTTTCTTCGAAAGTTTTCCCTTCCAAATCTCCGGTGGCAAAAGGAAGATTGATTCCCACAAATACTTTCATCGTATCCAATTTTCCAGCTGGTTCTACATAATAGATCGTATGGATTTTGGTGCCGGGATTTAAAGCTTGAGCTTGCTCGATTTCCTGAAAGTTCTCCCTAAGGTTAGGGTCTTGGGGGGTTCCCCGGAAGGTTTTTCCAGCAAGGTTATCCGGTTTCTTTTCCACCAACTCGATTTCTATTGGGGTATTACCACCCAGCTGGTCAAAAACGAAATATCCCCCAATCGCCAAAACCAAGAGGATAATTCCAAGGGAAATTAATTTTTTCATAGCTTAAAAGAGATACCTCACACCTATTCCCCCTTGTCCTCGCATATTGATCCGATCGATCAATTCAAGATAAAGTCCGATTTCTGCAAAAACGCTGATGGGGAGTTCGTCAAAGTAATATTCAGCTCCGGCAAATACCTCTGGGCCCAAATCAAAATTGGTCCTGGATTCGTTCAGGTTGGGATTTCCCGGGACACTTGGGGTAAGAAAATACCGATAATCCACGTAAGTGGTTCGGATTTGCACACCCGCCCCTGCGTATCCCAAAAGATAGCCTTGGGTGATTTCAAACATGTCCGTGAAATCCTCATGCAAAGCCATTCTGAAATTCAAAGAGATACCTCTTCGGGCAGAATGTCCTCCATAAATCGCATTGGACTCCGGAGGATTATTTTCAAAGGCTTTTTGGTAGTATTCTCCGCTATTCACTCCACCCGAACCCAGCATGATCTCAAAGGACCAATAATCTTCAAAGAAATCTTTGTAGGTGAGGGAAAAGGGTTCTCCGAGTCTTACTCCAGCCCCTCTTTCTTGGGCATGCAGGAAGAAGGGGAATAGCAAAGCCAGCAGAAATAGTCTGAGTTTCATAGTCAAGTTGGTTTAGAGTTTTAGCTTAGATCGCCATGGTCTTCAATTGCATCTGATGCAATTGGGTATAATATCCACCCAAATCCAGCAAGGAAGCATGTGTTCCGGTTTCTACGATTTCTCCTTTGTGGAGGACGAGAATCTGATCTGCTTTTTGGATGGTAGATAGTCTGTGTGCAATGACAATAGAGGTTCGCCCTTTCATCATTTTCTCAATGGATTCCTGAATCAGCTCCTCGGTTTCGGTATCTACTGAGGAAGTAGCCTCATCCAAAATGAGAATTTCAGGATTATAGACCATCGCTCTGACAAAGGAAATCAGCTGTCGCTGACCTACAGAAAGGGTCGAGCCTCGCTCCATCACATTGTAATCCAAACCTCCCGGAAGTCGCTCGATGAATTTTTTGGCACCGACCAAATCGGCTGCCTCCATGACCTGTTCCCGGGTAATGGACGGATTTCCAAGGGTGATGTTGTGGTAAATGCTGTTGGAAAAGAGAAAGACATCCTGCAAGACCACGCCGATGTGCTTTCTCAGGATGGCCAATTCGTATTCCCTAATTTCCCGTCCGTCAATGTAGATATGACCTTGGTTGATTTCGTAAAAGCGGGAAATCAAGTTGATAATGGAGGACTTGCCTGCACCGGTGGCACCGACTAGGGCAATGGTCTGTCCAGATTTTACTTCGAAGCTTATATTTTTCAAAACATAATCCTCATCGACATAAGCAAACCATACCTTTTCCACTCGGATATTTCCTTCGATGCGCTCAGGCTTATAGCTGCCTTCATTGGCGATATGCTCTTTGCTGTTGAGGAGTTTGAAAATCCGGGAGGAACTCACCACGCCCATCTGCAGGGTATTGAACCGGTCAGCAATCATTCGGATAGGCCGGAAAAACAGCTGAAGGTACATGATGAAGGATATCAAAACCCCCACCTGAATATTCATTCCCAACACGCCTACAGCACCGTACCACACGACCAACCCAATTCCCATGGCCTGAATGATTTCCGCTACAGGGAAGTACACAGAGTAATAGAGCACAGAGCGAATATGGGCGGTTCGATGCTCGCGATTGATTTCCTTGAACTTCTCAAATTCCCGCTCCTCCCGGTTGAAAATCTGCACGATATTCATTCCTGTAATATGCTCCTGAAGAAAAGAGTTGAGATTGGAGACTGCATTCCGTACATCATTGAAGGTCACTTTGATTTTTTCCTTGAAGATGTAGGTGGATATAATCATCAGCGGTAGCGTACACAAGCTCACCAAGGTCAGCTTCCAATCGATGTAAAACATCACCCCCAAAATGGTCACCAATTGCAGAAGGTCTCCAATGATGGCGGCCAATCCTTCACTGAATACATCGGCAAGGGTTTCAATATCCGATACGTTTCGGGTGACCAAGCGTCCGATCGGGGTATTGTCAAAAAACTTCAGCCGGAGTTTGAGCAGATGCCGATAGAGTCTGGTTCGGATATCCTTGATGATGACCTGACCTATCCAGCCTGAGAAATAGGTGTGGGCCCACTGCACCACTGCCTGCAGGATCATAAGGCCGATCAGCAAATAGATGATTTTGATCAAACCCGGTACATCCCCCAAAGCCACATAATCATCTATGGCCACTTGGATGAAGTAAGGCCTTGTAGGAGCCAAGACAGCCAAAGCGACAGTCAAAAACACCAAAAAGTAGAATTGGAGCTTGTAGGGCTTGACAAAGCCGTATAGTTCTTTCAGAACTTTGGTGTCAATGATTTCCCCGGAGGATTCTTTTTCTTTTTCTAAGCTCAAGTTAGGTCAGTCTAGGTAGAGTTGTGCTGGATATTCGATTTGGCTCAAAAACAAGCCTTTAGCAGGAGCAGCTTTACCTGCTTTGTTCCGGTCTTTGGAAAGGATGATTTCTTCCAAGGAAGACAAGGGTCGTGTACCATTTCCGATCTCCATCAAAGTTCCCACAATTGCCCGTACCATCCCACGCAAAAACCGATTGGCGGTAATATGAAATAACAATTGGTTGTCCTTTTGTTCCCAGTGTGCCGAAAAGATTTGGCAGCGAAAATGATTGACCTCAGTCTTCACCTTGCTGAAGCATTCGAAGTCCTCGTGTTTCATCAGGATTTCGCAGGCCTGATTCATCAGGTCCATGTCCGGACGGTGAAAACACAGCCAAGCCAATTCATCCAGAAAAGGATCCTTTCTAAAGATAATCCGGTAGAAATAGGACCTCCGTTCTGCATCAAACCTCGCATGGGCATCTTCCCGGACCGGCCGGATGGAGTGAATTGCGATCTCCCTGGGAAGAAGGGCGTTGATACCTTTGAGAAAATTGCCATTGGGGACTTGGTCTGCAAGGTCAAAATGGCAAACCTGCATCGTGGCATGGACTCCCGTATCTGTCCGCCCGCTTCCCATGATGGAGATCTCCCGCCGGAAATACAGGCTGAGTGCTTTTTCGATCACTTCCTGGACGGTCAAGGCATTCTGCTGGATTTGCCAGCCATGAAAGGGAGTTCCTTTATAGCTCAATTCCAAGAAATACCGCTTTTTTCCTTCCATATCGGCGCAAAGATACAATTCCGCTTCAATTCCTGTCTTTTTACCCTCTTTTGGTATTCCTGCGAAATGGGCTTTTCTTTGCAGAAAATTGAAAAAAATGATTCAGCGAATTCAAACCATCTTTTTGTTTCTGGTTGTGGTCTCCATGGGAGTGACCTTGGGAACCGGACTTTGGCAGCAAGTTTTAGCAGCGTCGGGTGAGACTTGGTCACTCAGTGCCTTTGCCATGACCCAGTCGGATGCTTCCGGTGAAGTGATTCTGGCCTCTTCCAAGTGGTATTTAGCAGCTTTGGCTTCTTTTGCCGGGCTTTTGGCCTTGATTTCCATTTTTCAATACAAAAACAGAACCCGTCAGATGATGCTGAATATGATCAATAGCTTGCTTATGGTAGGACTGGTGGCTGCGGTTTTTTTGACGACTAACGGAGTCAATGAGGCCATCGGTGCAGAGGCGGCTGGAAGTTATCAAATCGGTTTTTGGTCGGTATTGGCAGCCATGGTGTTCAATATGCTGGCCAACCGATTTATCAGAAAAGATGAGATGCTGGTCCGGTCTGTGGATCGGATTCGATAATTAAGAAAGTAAAGAGCCGGCACGATCTGGCTCTTTTTGTTTTAAACCGATTAGAACCTTATCCTAAACCCAACAACTGGGTAAAAAGTGGTTATATTTTTTGTTCCTACTATTCCAGCCTGAACACTCAGGTGCCGGCTTAGGGTTTGTTTATAAGTCGCTCTCATGGTCGTCCCTTCAAAAAGCAGGCTATTGGAGGGGTCAAGAAGGTATCCAATCTGTATGGTTTGATGTTGGTTGGCATACAGACTTCCCGGTTTCCAATGGTATTCTGCATTTACAAACCAGTTATTATTGACCGAAAAGCCTGACTCTGATTCAGGGAAATAGACTGTATTGGTGATGGAACCTCCAATTTGAAAACCGGGTAAACTCAAAGCCATTTGAAAACCAATCTCAGGGGTGAATTTGCCAGCTGTGAAATCGAGGCCAACCGGAAAACCCAATTCTATGGACGTGAGCCATTTCGAGTAATTTTTCTGAATGTCCCGCTTAACCTGATCCAAGCTAGTCGGGTAAAAGTTTTGGCACAATCTGTAATAATGGGTTTTAAAGCTTGGGAATTGGGTTGCCTCTTCCAGAAGTAGTTGAAATTCATTTTTCAAATCTTCCAAATCAAACTCATCCCTATTGAATAGGAGGATAAATTTTCCCTCATTTGGAAAATCAAAAGCGAGGGTATCGGTGATGGGCCAATTTCGATCCGCAGCTTCCTGATGGTTTTTTGAAAGCTTATTTTTGACTTCCTGGGCAAAGCTGAGCGAATTGGAAAAATAAAGGAGCAAGGCAATAAATAGATATCGGGTCATTTTTCTAGTTGGTTTTGTTTGTAATGTTTTTTCGTTGGAGTCTGATTCGAGCTTGTAACTCAGACTTCTCATCACCGGTAGATTCAAGTAAAATAGGGTCTTGTGCTCCAAAATTTGTTTTTACCTGGAACTTGATTTTATCAAGCTCCCATGAAATCGCCACGGAATGGTAGGTTTTCTCTTGTACTTCATCGACAGAGGTGTATTTTTCTCTGGTATCCAATTTCAGCTCTTTTGAAGTAGGTTCATTCAGGACTGAAATGGGTGGCCGATTGGAAACAGCTAGGCCGTTGTCTCTTATTCGCTGTTTTTTTACTTTCCCTTTCGGTTGAGATTCTTTTTCATTGATTTGAATAGTGGTGTTTTCCGCTGTTTCAGGCTTTGCCGGCTGAATAGATTTTTCCGGTAATTGCCTTTCCTGAGTAGCTTGAGAAGTAGGCTTGGGAGAATCGATTTTTACAGTTTCTTGCCTGAGGAGGAAGAAAGCGATAAGGAAAAACCCTGCTACTGAGGATGCAATTAAGAATGCCTTCCATGGAAAAACTATCTTTTGATCTTCTAGCTTTTCTTCGATCCTTTCCCAGGCAAAATCGGATGGACTATAGGCTGGGAGCTCATTTAAATTTTTACCCAACTGGAGATCAAAGTCCTTCTTCTGCATTAGTTTTTCCCAGCTGTTGCTCCTTGGTTCGTGTTCTGGTAGGCTTTTCATGCGCGGAGTAGAGTTTGGATTCGAGTTTTCAGCAGCTTCTTGGCGTAATTCAATTGAGATTTGGAAGTGCTTTCCGAGATTCCAAGAAGTTTTGCTGCCTCTTTATGGGAATAACCTTCCACAGCAGTTAACATAAAAACTGCTCGGGAGCCTGGAGGCAAGGCACGGATTGCCTGATCCAATAATTCACCATCAAACCAAGAATCAAATTGGTTGTCCGCTGGATCCTGATTTTGATCCAACTTGTCAAACTCAAATAGCTTTTTTCCGGCCTTTATTGCTTTTCTGGCTGTGATCGTTTTCATCCAGGAAACCAAAGCCTCTGAATGCTTCAAGTTTCGTATTTGTTGAAAAACTTCAACATAGGTGTCCTGAAGCACATCATGAGCGAGTTCCTCATCATTTAGCATTCGAAAAGCCAGTGAATAAACCATCCTTTTTGTCAGCTCGAATAGCTGAAATTGAGCTTTCCTTTCCTGAGAAATTACCCGCTCTATTAATTCAGATTCTAATTGGATTTGGTTCATTTTGGTTTTTTCTATCTTAAAGAGTCATCTTAGAAGAAAAAGGTTGGAAAGGCTTTAAGAAAAAAATATAATCTGGATATCCGATTTCTGCCAGTAATAAAAAAAGTAAGACCCAAATTGAGCTCAGAGGTTAAGAATTCGGAAGCTTCGGTTTTCGGTCTTCCTAGTTCCGGCGACATGAATGAAGGGAATATGGCAGATGGCACTATTGCTGGTATTGAAAAAATTTAAAGAGTCTGTGTCTTTTCACCCTTTTGATTCCAAATTGATTCTTTAAATTCCAAGAAACACGTTGATATGAAATTCGAGACCCTAGCCATTCACAAAGGAAATCTGATTACAGACAAAAACCGACCCGTAGTCCAGCCCATTACGCTCAGCACGACATTTGAGCATGGCAATGAAGGGGGGATGCTCTACACCCGGGCGGGCAATCCCAACAGAATAGCCTTGGAAGAGGTGATTGCGGCATTGGAAAAAGGGGAGGATGCAGCGGCTTTTTCCTCAGGAAATGCAGCCGGTACGGCAGTTTATCAGGCCTTGGAGCCCGGGTCACATATTATAGCTCCTGATGACATGTATCACGGATTGCACAATTCCATGGTGCAGCTTTTTACGGGGATTCATGAGGTGAGTTTTGTGGATATGAGCGATCTTGAAGCAGTGAAATCTGCCATTAGGCCCAATACGAGATTGTTTTGGGTAGAAACACCTTCCAACCCCTTGCTTAAGATCACTGATATTCGTGCGATTTCTGTCTTAGCCAAAAACCAAGGGGCTATTCTTGCCTGCGACAATACCTTTGCAACTCCCGTCTTTCAAAATCCGCTACTTCTCGGGGCAGATGTCGTCATGCACAGCAGCACCAAGTATTTTGGTGGACATTCCGATATTTTGGGAGGAGCTTTGGTGACCAAGGAGAAAAATGACTTTTGGACAAAAATTCGAACGGTACAGCGGGTAGGAGGTGCCGTTCCTTCGCCGACAGACTGCTATTGGCTGGCGAGAAGTATCCGGACTTTGGCCTATCGGATGAAAGGACATGCCGAGCATGCTCTGATTTTGGCGGAGTTTTTACTCAATCATCCCAAAGTGGAACAAGTCTTCTATCCGGGATTAAAATCCCATAAAAACCATGAAATCGCGGCTTCCCAGATGAGTGGGTTTGGCGGAATAGTTTCCTTTATGGTAAAGGGTGGTGCAGAAGAAGCTGATCGGGTGGTGTCCCGACTTCATTTCTTCATGAATGCGACCAGTTTGGGAGGGGTGGAAAGCCTAATCGAACGTAGAGCGGCAGTGGAAGGGCCTGATACCTTGACCCCGCCTAACCTCCTTCGGGTCTCTGTAGGGCTGGAACATACCGATGATTTGCTGGAGGATTTGAATCAGGCTTTGGGATAAAAAACTGAATTTACGATTTGAGAATGACGATTTACGACATTTAAATCAGGCTTGAAGCTTTCTCGCAAGGCAATGATTTTATCTTTTGTGTAAAAAAGGTAATGAATCTCGAACGCTAAACTTATAACTTCGAACTCTGAACAAAAAAGATCCTGAGTTTGCGCTCAGGACCTTTTTTTGATTATTTGTAGATTTCAACAGGCCAGCTGTCATTGCCAAGATTAATGTCCGGGATGACCTTGTCCGGATCGATCACCACTCCGGTGACTTTTTTGCCGGTCTTGTGGAGATGGCTCCAAGCGTCACCTCTTTGCCAGATTTCTACCGGTAGTTTTACCCGCTCAGTGGAATTGTCCTCGTAAGAAAATTCCAAAAGCACAGGCATGGGGAAATCACCTTTATTCACCAGATTGACCAGGTAATTGCCTCCGTAAGGCTGTACCGAGCTAATGCCTAAATCGATGTTGCCATTGCCATAGAACCATCCTTTCCAGAACCAGCTGAGGTTCTCTCCGGCTACGTTTTCCATATGATTGAAGAAATCAGCAGGCTGAGGATGCTTGTAGGCCCAAGTATTGATATAGGACCGGAAAGCGTTGTCAAAGCGCTCATGACCCAGGATATACTCCCTGAGCATAATCAGTCCGATGGCCGGCTTCATGTAGGCCACCATGCCCAGATTTCTGGTGTCAGTCACATCCGGGTAGTTGTCGATCCCCTCTCTGTTTTCATTGGTGAAATAGCCGTTGAATCGGCGGGTTTCATTCAGGGTGGATGGGTATTCTCCATTGTTGAATTCATTGGAGCTGTAGTGGTTGATGAAGGTATTGAAGCCTTCGTCCATCCAGGCATAGCGGCGCTCGTTGTTTCCCACAATCATCGGGAACCAGTTGTGTCCAAACTCGTGATCCGTCACTCCCCAAAGGGAAGCGCCTTTGGAATTGTAGTGGCAGAAGTTCAAGCCGGGATATTCCATTCCACCGATTTCGGCGGCCACATTGGTTGCGGTTTCGTAAGGAAACTCATACCACATGTTGGAATAGTGCTCGATGGAGGCCTTGCTATACTCGGTGGATCGGGTCCAAGCTCCCTCGCCATTGCTTTCCATGGGATACACCGACTGAGCGAGCGCTGTTTTTCCAGAAGGAAGATTGATCCGCGCAGCATCCCAAATGAAGGAATCCGAGGTGGCAAAGGCTACATCACGGGCATTTTGGATCCGGAAATGCCAAGTGATCATTCCCTCCTGCTTGGGTCGGGTGAGGGCGGTGTTTTTGATTTCTTCAGGAGAAATCAAATAAACAGTCTCTTCGCTTTGGGATGCTTTGGAATAGCGGTTTTGAAGTTCTTTCGAAAGGACTTCATTCGGATTCATCAATTTGCCCGAACCTACTACTATGTGGTTGTAAGGCACCGTGACCTTGTAGTCAAAATTGCCGTATTCCAAATAAAACTCACCGGCGCCCAAGTACGGCTCCACGTTCCATCCTTCGATTTCATCAAAGACGGCTACTTTGGGATACCACTGTGCAAAGGCATAGATCCAGCCGTCTTTCACTTTTAGTCTGCCCATTCGGTCCATGCCTTTTTGAGGTACTTTGAATGAAAAATCCATGGAAACCGTAGCCTTGCCGCCTTTGGCCGGGATAGGCTCGGCAAACCAAACCTGCATACGGGTATCCTCGATCAAATGACGGGAAGAAATACTTCCCTTGGCACCTACCTTGGCGGCGACATTGGTAATGTCGTATCCTCCGTCCACGTCTCCGTTGTAGCGATTGCCTTGCACTGGGGTGGTCAAAGTGCCCCGAGAGTCAGGGGTGAATCGGTTTTGTTCCAACTGAAGCCAAATGAATTCCAAGCTTTCCGGACTGTTGTTGGTGTAGGTGATGGTCACCTTCCCGGAAAGGACGTGATTAGCCTCATCCAGGCTTACTTCCATCTGATAGTCGGCAGCATTCTGCCAGTAGGCTTCTCCGGGTTTACCGGAGGCAGTTCGATAGACATTTCCTTTCCGGTCCATAAACTCGGAAAAGTCTTTTTGATTGTTGTCTTTGCCTTGTTGCGCCCAAGTATCACCAAAATAAGTCAGGGTGAGAAAAGTAAAGGCAAGGCCAAATTTCAAGGTTTTTTTTAGCATACGATTTAATTTAAATGGTTTACCCTGAACAGGAATAGCAAAGCAGTTCAGGTATATTCATTTAGAAATTTCAGAATTGGTTATTTGGCATGAAATTAAGCGAACCTTGCCTGACTAAAAACTTTTTCTTTTCGAAATATCCCCTCTTAACCAATTTTTAGAATCTTCAGGGGTTGGATTTGGAAAAAGTCCTGCTTTACCTTTGTCTGAGAATACCAACTACCTCAATGAAAAAAGCACTAGTTCTGATTTTACTTGCCGGGTTTGCTGTGCCCGTTTTTTCCCAGAGCGATACGACCTCCCAAAATCTGGAAGAAGTCCTGATTCAGGAAAACCGGATTCAGATTCCTTTTTCCAAGCAAAGCCGAAACATCAGCGTCGTGGGTAAAAACCAGATTGAAACCACTCCTGCACGTTCCCTTCAGGAGGTCTTGACATTTGTGCCTGGTGTAGATGTACGTCAGCGGGGAGTTTCGGGAGTTCAGGCGGACATCGGGATTCGTGGAGGGTCATTTGAGCAGACGCTCATGCTGCTCAACGGAATCAAACTCACCGATCCCCAGACCGGTCATCACATGATGAATATTCCGGTTCCTTTGGTCAATATTGACCGGGTAGAGGTGCTAAAGGGGCCGGCCTCGAGGATTTTTGGACAAAATGCTTTTGCAGGGGCAGTCAATGTGATCACCCGACTGAGCGAAGAAAGAAATCTGAGAATCCAAGGCTATGGAGGGGATTTTGGGATGAGAGGAGTGAATTTTGCAGGTTCTCTTCCAGCGGGAAAATACCGTCAAAATCTGGCTGTCTCCTACGATGAATCGGATGGGCATCAGTACAATTCGGATTATAAAGTCAGCAATATTTTCTACGAAGGAGGGGCTCAGCTTGATGAGGCCAATGAAATCCGGGGGATGATTGCCTATACCGACCGGACTTTTGGTGCTAATGGATTCTATACTTCTGCTTTTCCTGATCAATGGGAAAGCATTCAGACGACTTTGGCCTCATTGGCACATACCTTTCAAAAAGACAGATTTTACCTCAATACCCGAGCCTATTGGAGAAGAAATGAGGACGAGTATCGCTTGAGAAGAAATGAACCGGAGTTTTTCCAGAATTTCCATACCTCGGATGTATTCGCCCTGGAAGCCAACGGAAGCTATCAGAGCAAGTTGGGCACGACTGGATTTGGAGTAGAGGTAAGAAAAGAGCAAATCGAGAGTACCAATCTGGGAAACCATGATCGGACCCTTTCCGGCCTTTTCTTGGAGCAGTTGGTTCAGTTGGGGTCCAAGACAGACCTGAGAGCGGGACTTTACTCCAACTACTATTCGGAATATGGCTGGAAGCATTTTCCGGGAGCTGAATTAGGATTTCAAGCCTCCAAAAGCCTTAGGTTTTATAGTGGGATTGGGTCCAGCTATAGGATTCCCACTTATACCGATTTGTATTACGTCGGTCCAACCAATATCGGAAATGCTGACTTGGTCCCTGAGCAGGCGAGGAGTTTTGAAGTGGGAGGAAAATGGAATCGATCGGGCTGGAGAGGCGAATTGGTTTATTTCAACCGATATTCTGAAAATCTGATCGAGTGGACGCGATCATCCGACCAAGACCCATGGCAGCCTAGAAATCTCAATGAAGTCACTTTCAACGGGGTGGAGGCCTCTGTTCACTATGCCATCAATTCCAATGGAAGACCGATTCAGGTCCGGGAGTTTATGCTTTCCTACAACTTCATCGACGCTGACTTTTCCGGACAAGAAGGGCTTGAATCCCGCTATGCTTTGACCGCATTAAGGAATCAGGTCATCACAGGGGTGCTAGTTGGTTTTGGAGAAAAGGTAGAATGGAATACCAAAATGCGCTATGTGGAGCGGATGTCTTTGGATCCCTATTTCCTCCTGGATATGCGGGTGGATTACAATCGATTGGGTAAGCTGGGCTTCTTTGCAGAAGCCTCCAATATCACTAATGAAGATTACATCGAAGCGGGTACCGTACAGATGCCGGGAAGATGGTTCAGAGCAGGATTTATGGTGAATTTGGAGTAAGTGGCTTTTTAGTAATACTTTTTTCATCTCATTTTCAATGAATTGAGAATGATTGATGGAAAAAGTAAACAAGTCCTATTGGAAGAAAGATTTATCGAATTACCTTTGCATTCCCTTTCGAAAGGAAAGGAATTAGGAAGTTTAGCTCAGCTGGTTCAGAGCATCTGCCTTACAAGCAGAGGGTCGGGGGTTCGAATCCCTCAACTTCCACATTTCAATATTAACTGAAAATACTTCGGAAGTTTAGCTCAGCTGGTTCAGAGCATCTGCCTTACAAGCAGAGGGTCGGGGGTTCGAATCCCTCAACTTCCACATCAAGCCTTGGAGAAATTCAAGGCTTTTTTGTTTCCCACAGATTGACACAGAAAAAGACACAGATTTTCGCAGATTTTTGACTATTATGATTTGTTTTTTTGAACCTTCGGTCTCCTGTCTCCGCTCTTCCAGCTAGTCAGTACCCATACTTCCCCTTCCACTTCCCGGATAAATACTTCCTCAACTCATTCTCTCGGGCATTTTCTCCGGGTTCGTAGAGTTTGGTGCCTTTGATTTCATCGGGCAAAAACTCCTGTTCTACAAAATTGCCCGGAAAATCATGAGAATACTTGTAGGCTTTGCCATAGTTCAAATCCTTCATCAGCTTCGTAGGAGCATTGCGGAGATGCAGTGGGACGGAAAGATTTCCAGTTTCCTTGACCAAGGCTTGGGCTTGGTTGATGGCAAGGTAAGCGGCGTTGCTTTTCGGCGAACTCGCCAAGTAAGTCACGCACTGCGAAAGGATAATCCGGGCCTCTGGATAGCCGATGATTTTCACTGCTTCAAAGCAATTGGTCGCCAAAAGCAAGGCATTGGGATTGGCATTGCCGACGTCTTCCGATGCCAAAATCACCAACCTGCGGGCGATGAATTTGACATCTTCTCCACCCTCGATCATCCGAGCCAGCCAGTACACTGACGCATTGGGGTCTGACCCACGGATCGATTTGATAAAGGCTGAAATGATATCGTAGTGCTGCTCCCCGGATTTGTCGTAAAGGGCGACCTTTTGCTGGGCGATCTGCATCACTTTTTCATCTGTGATCAGGCAGGGATTTTCGTTAATCCCATCGATGACGATTTCCAGCAGATTGAGGAGTTTTCGTCCATCTCCACCCGAAATCCGAAGAAGCGCATCAGTTTCCTGAAGCTCCACTTGGATTTTTTTAAGGTCTGGATCTTTTTCTAACGCCTGCTTCATCATCGCTTCCATTTCGGCTTTACCCAAAGGATTCAGCGTAAATACCTGACAGCGGGAAAGCAAAGCCGAATTGATTTCGAAGGAAGGATTTTCTGTGGTGGCGCCGATGAGTCGGATGATTCCTTTTTCCACAGCGCCCAAAAGCGCGTCCTGTTGGGATTTGTTAAATCGGTGAATTTCGTCAATAAATAAGACCGTGCCCCGCTGAAATTTGGCCTTGTCAATGACTTCCCGAATGTCCTTCACTCCTGAACTAATAGCACTCAGCGTATAAAAAGGTGCTTTGATTTCATTGGCGATGATATTGGCAATAGTCGTTTTGCCCACACCCGGAGGTCCCCAAAGAATGAGTGAAGGCACATTTCCTGACTTGATGGCCTTATACAAAAAGGAAGAAGGTGCAGACAAATGCTCCTGTCCGATCAGGTCTTCTAATCGGGTTGGGCGCATGCGTTCGGCTAGGGGAGTGGGGTTCATTTTTTTAGAATCAAGACAATAGAAATTAGAAGCTAGACTCAAGCATGGAGAAAATATAAGATAAATCTAATGTCTAGTGTCTAGAATCTTGGATCTTAAATTTCCCCAATCCTCTTCCCAAACTCCTCCAAATGCTCATCCCCAAAATCCAAATGGGTCACGAAGCGAACCAAGTCTTTGCCAAACTTAACCGACTTGATGTTCTGCCCCGCCAGCTTTTTCATGAATTCCTCCGGAGTAATTCCTTCCAATCGGGCGATGACGATGTTGGTGGCAACCGGGAAAATCTCCGACACCACAGGCAGCTTGTTTAGCATTTCACCCAAAGCTCGGGCTCTAGCGTGATCTTCTTTTAGTCGCTCCACCTGATTATCCAAGGCATAAATGCCCGCTGCTGCCAGAAATCCCGCCTGGCGCATGCCTCCTCCAAATACTTTTCGAACTTTTCGGGCTCGCTTGATGTCAGCTTTTGATCCGAGAAGAACTGACCCGATCGGGCAACCCAAACCTTTGCTCAGACAAATCGAGATCGTATCAAAATGTGCTCCCCAATCGGCAGGGCTTTCGCCGGTTTCTACCAAAGCGTTGAACAATCTGGCTCCATCCAAATGAAGCTTGATCCCTTTTTCCTTGCAAAGTGCATGAATTGGCTTGATTTCATCCAAGGTATAGATGCTTCCCCCGCCTTTGTTCATCGTGTTTTCCAGAGAAACCAGGGTTGTCTCTGGTGCATGGACATCGTCCGGATTGATGGATTCTGCGACTTGGGATGCAGTGATTTTTCCCAAATCTCCGGTCAAAAGCTTTACCGATGCCAAGGAATTGGCCATGATTCCCCCACCTTCATAGAGGTAAATGTGGGAATATTGATGGCAGATGACTTCCCTCTGCGGTCCCGTATGAAGGCGAATTGCGATCTGATTGGTCATGGTGCCGGAAGGACAGAAAAGCGCCGCCTCCATTCCGAAGAGTTGGGCTGCTTTTTCCTCCAAAGCATTGACAGTCGGATCTTCTCCAAACACGTCATCGCCCACAGGGGCAGAAAACATGGCTTCTTTCATCCCCGGAGTAGGCCGGGTCACGGTGTCGCTTCTTAAATCAATAATCATCGGGCGAAATACTTTGCTTTTGAACTGTTTTTTGGGACAAGGGACTGAATGGCTGCCGCCGCTTCAATAGGTCTGTCGGTTGCCAGGATGTCAGCTCCATTTTGGATAAAACTGGCATACAATTGATCTCCTCTGGTTTCAGCACTTTGGTCCAGGTTGCCGAGGACGCCCAAAATGGCAAATACTCCCCGGTCATGGAGCGCTTTGTTGAACTCCGGATTGCGCTCTGCCAATCCGGTAAAGGCAATCACTCGATTCCAGGGAATTCCTGTTTCTTCCAGTCGCTTAATCTCTTTCTCGTTTCGGATAGTCACCGAAAGCATCAATTCAGGAGCTAGTGAGTTTAGCTTTTTGGCAGCGGGAAAGGTGTAGGAAATCAATGCCGCATAAGCTTCACTTTCTGTTTCTCTTACCTCTTCAATTACTTTTTCAAAGGGCACACTACGCTTGATATCCACCGTCAGCAGGGCTTTGCCCTTGGACCAAAGCAGGGCCTCTTTTAAGGTTGGGACCTTAAATTCGGTCAGATTTCCCTCGTTATCTTCCAAATAGAGACTTTGGATATAATCAAAAGTGACTTCGTTGACTTTACCGTTTCCGTTGGTCGTTCGTTCCAAATCGTCATCATGCATCAATACCAACACGGAGTCCAGGGTCATAGCCACATCCAATTCGATGATCGCGGGGGTATAGTTTAGGATATTGTCAAAGGTCTCGATTGCATTTTCCGGGAAGCCTGGATACGGTCCACCCCGATGGGCCGAGACCATAGGGATTCGGTCTGCTGTCCAGGAATAAAAGTCCAGGGTCTCCTCCAGATCAAAAAGCCGGATGCTATGGGAGGTGGTTTCAGCCGAAACAAGCTCTTCGGTGGATTGAGGCCTTTTGCATGCCAGTGAAAAGGTGAAAATCAGGAAGAACAAGAGCAAATATCGGGTAGATTTCATGAGGTACTTTTATTTTCTGCTAAATAGAAGGAAAGCGGGGGATAATAAAAATTGATTTTTTCAAATGGTGCATAGGAATTATCCCAGCAGCTTTCGCAAAAGTGGGATTTTGGCTTTTAGAATTGCCCGTTTTTCTCCAATTTCAAGGCACAATTCACCCTGAAATCCCCTGATTCTTTTGAATAGTACGAATCCAAGGAGCCTTTTCCTGTCAATGATCCTTTTTGCCTTGAACTTTTGTCCTGTGCTATCCCAGGTAGCGCGGATGGATAGCCTCAAGCAGGTGCTTCAGAAAGGTGACCTGGAGGATACAGTTCGTGTAGCTCTCTTGATTGAACTCTGCGAGGCAAGTACCTTTATGGAAGAGCAGGGAGGAAAGTACTTTGCAGAACAAGCCTTGGAGATTTCGACCCGGATCAAGTATCCATTAGGGATAGGCTTGGCCAATAACTCCATCGGAGCCTATTACCTGCAGGTGGGGGATTTGGAAAAAGCGCTTCCATTTGTGCTTGAAGCCGAGCGAGTGTATTTGAATGCTGGAGGTTTTGGCAAAAATCTATTGGCGGTCTACAATAATTTAGGAATCATTTACAATCGGACAGGCGATACCCGTAAGGCGATCTCCGTGTATAAAAATGCAATTCTCCTGGCTGAAAAGGAAAAAATGCTTCAGAGTCAGGCTATTTTGTATAATAACCTAGGATCTGCCTACGACAAGCTTCAGGTTTATGACAGTGCACTTTGGGCTTTTGGCCGGGTGGAAGAGGTCAGTAAAGAAGGAGGAATAGAGGTAGGCATTATGATGGCCAAAAGCAATCTGGGCTCGGTTTATTTTTCTCTCGGAAACTTAGACCGCTCGAAAGAAGAATACCTCATGGGCTTAGAAATCGCCGAAGAGGGACAATACACGAGGAATATCGCCACCATCCTCTTGGGTTTGGCGGATGTGTATGCCGGGCAAAATCAACTCAGGGAATCGGAAGCTTACTATCAGCGGGGGATAAAAATAGCCGAGGAGATTCAGGCCTTGCCTTTGATTCAGGATGGATACATAGGTTTGTCCCGAGTGCAGGAGAAAAGCGGAAAACTAGCCTTGGCCTTGGATTCTTTCCGAAAATGGCAGCAGGCCAAGGACAGTATTTTTTCCCTCGAAAAAGCCCAAACCCTGGAAGAACTTAAGGTGAGGTATGAATCGGAAAAGAAAGAATCGGAAATCCTAGCCCTTTCCCAACAAAATGAAATTCAAAGCCTGGAACTGACCCAGAAAAATCAATTGCTTTGGTTTGGCGGTATAGGAGTACTTCTTATCGCTGGTTTGGGATATAGCTATTACCAACGGAAAAAGCTCAAATCCGAAGCCCAAATGGCTGAGTTGGAACAGCGCTTTCTCCGCTCCCAACTCAATCCCCACTTTATCTTCAACGCTCTTTCTTCCATCCAAAACTTTATGCTTAAATCCGAGGGGGCATTGGCTTCCCGGTATTTGGGGAAGTTTTCCAAGCTGATGCGCCAAGTATTGGAAAACTCCCGAGAGGAATACATCCTACTCGAGGAGGAAATCCGCATGCTGGAAAATTACCTGGAGATCCAAAAGATTCTCTTGCAGAAGGAATTTGTCTATTCGATCGAATGCAGGGGAGATTTGGATCCGGATAAAATTTCCATTCCGCCAATGTTTGTCCAGCCCTTTTTGGAAAATGCCATTCAGCACGGATTGAAGGAGTCTGGAGGGAAAATTGAAGTGGAGTTTAGCCTTGCCGGGGAGTATGTGGAGATTATTGTCAAAGACAATGGCGTGGGAATCCTTTCTGCTTTCCAAGCAAAAGAAAGCCATCGCTCCCTAGCCACTTCCATCATCAGGGAGCGGATGGACAACTACAACAAAAAGCTGAAAAACCGGATTCAGCTTAGCCTTCTGGATCGTTCCGAGCGAAATGAGCAGGGAACAGAAGTTCAGATTTTGGTTCCTTACCTAGCTAATTGATTGGAAAATGAAAGCCACTATCATAGATGATCAATCCCATATCCGGGAAAATCTCAAATTGCTTCTTAAGGAATTTGCTCCCGAAGTGGAGGTCATTGCAGAGGCAGACGGTGTGAAGTCTGGTTTGGAATGTCTGAAAAAATACAAGCCTGAACTTGTGTTTTTGGATATCGAAATGGCTGACGGGACAGGGTTTGATCTGCTGAATCTGGTCAAGGACCGATCCTTCCGGGTTATTTTTGTGACCGGGCATGAAGGGTATGCCATCCGGGCCTTTCGGGTGGCTGCGATAGACTACCTACTCAAGCCAGTAGATCCGGATGATTTGGTGGAGGCAGTGGCCAAAGCCAAAAACCAAAAGCCCATCGAGGACTTTCAGGTAGAAGAAGCGATGAATGCTCAAAAAGAGGAAAAAGTAAGGCAGTTGGTGCTTTCTGATGCCGACAGCGTCTATCGGGTACAGGTCGAGGATATACTTAGATGCCAGTCAGAGGACAATTACACCCGGTTTTTTCTCTCTGACGGAAGAAAATTGCTGATTTCCAAGACCCTTAAGGAGTTTGCAGAGCTGTTGGAGAAATCCGGGTTTTTCCGATGCCATCAGTCCCATTTGATCAATTTGGCCTATTTTGATCATTTGGACAAGCGGGATGGGGGAACCATTTTTCTCAAGGACGGATCCACAGTGCCCTTGGCCACCCGCAAAAAAGATCAGCTACTCCAGGCACTGAGAGAAGCCTGATTTCAGATTCTATCCATTCGGATTCGCTTTCTCAAGGAATCCCTGCAAATTCTCATTTGGTGAATTTCGGCAGAATAGTGGGCCTATTTTCGGGCATGGATAAAGGATAGCGGATGGATATGATACTCAAAACTTTCTTCAAACTGGTTATTTGGTTGGGGATTTATATTGTCACCGTCTTTTCTTTAAACCATTTTTTCCATCTTTTTTTCTAACAGCTAAACTGCATCAAACAGGGGTGTATTGGGCAGATTTTTTAAGCTGATCTTTTTATTCTTTTTTTTGATCCAAACGGAAAAAGGCATCCAAACTGCTTTTCCGCTTTTCGAAGATATCTTCCATGTCGGAGAGTTCCAGATTGAGTGCTTTGGTGGAAATCTGGATTTCGACTAGAGAAATCCCCAGCGAAATCAAGAGAGAAATCATACTCGCCACAAAGACCCAGTTGGCGGCTGAAGTAAATCCCTGAAACAGCAAAAACATACAAATCACACACATCAAAAAGCTGAATACCCCAAAAAGCTGCATGTTTTTGATAAGCGTTAATCTTCTTCGAAGGTTGTGAATCTGCTCTACAATAATTTCCTGATCGGGTTCCTTGAGGTAGTTTTTATGCAGTCCCCGAATCAGAGTGGCAATCGCCAAAAATCGGTTGGTAAAAGCCAGCATCAGAAGCGTTATCGCAGAAAAAAGCAGGGCAGGAGTGGAGAGTTGGAGTTCCATAGAATTAGAAAGTGCTTTTGGAAAAAGTAAGTTCGGTAAAAGGCATGAAAAAAGCCTGCTCTTTGCAAAGCAGGCTTGTAGCAATTAAAATATGGAGTGAGGTTAAGCCACCTCACCAAGTACCACGAGCTTTTCTAGGGTAGGTGACTGAGACCCACCCTTCGGCTCAATGGTGATGGCAAAAGCTCCTGCCTCAGCTACTGCTTGCATTTGTTGAAGCGTAAATTTTTCACCCGGATTCACTAGACCGATTCCGACAGGACCATCTTTTCCGATCGCCCAAAGTTGGTAGTCAAATTCTGCAGAAAGAGAATTCAAGTTATTTACAGCTACGAAGACCTCCTGAGCTTTTTGATCCCAAAAGACATCCACTTTGGCATCTTTTTGCATAGGAAGGGCTTCCCCTTTCATTTCCACTCTTCGGAAATCTCCTGAAACTAATCTGTCTAATCGAGAGTCGGTTTCCTCATATTGGAGTTTGACTTGATTCAAATTATCGGCCAATACCTGCTGATCCTGAAGGAGTGCAGTGAATTTCTGATCGGTTTCATAAAACTTTCCTGCGAAATAAATCGCCGCGGCACTCGCAAGGATAGCTATCAAAGAAGCAGCAACCGCAAAAGGTTTCCAAGGGCTGAGCTTAACCACTTTGGTTTCTACAGGGGCAGAAATGGGCGAAGGGGCTCCTTTAGGTGCTTTCTCCTTTTTAAACTCTTCCTCTAGGGAAGCAAAGATCTTTTCTTTGACTTGAGCTGATGGAGCTTTTCCGGTCAGTTCATCAAAGGCAAACATCACCTCCTCCAAAGCATCCAGTTCTTGCTGGATTTTGGGATGGGCTTTGGCCATAGCGATCACTTCCTCTCGCTCACGCTCGGTCAACTCTCCGAGTAGGAAGAGTTCCAGTTTGCCTGATTCGATGTATTCTTGGATGTTCACGCTAGATTCGTTCTAAATTCTTTTTCAATACTTGTAGTGCTGCACGGACTCGGGATTTAACCGTGCCGAGTGGGATATCAAATTCTTCCGAGATTTCCGAGTGGGTGTATCCTTGGAAATAAATATACTCAATGATGAATTTTTGATCTGAGGTAAGGGGGTTCATCAACTCTCTCACTCCAATGCCTTCTATTTGTTCCAAGGTGCCTGATTGACTTTCGATTCCAAATACGAAGTCATCGATGGCATTGGTTTTTCCGGTTTGAGAAATTTCTTTGGACCGAAGTTTATCAATGGCAGAATTACGACAGATATTGGCCATCCATGTATATAAACGGCCTTTGGACTCTTCATAGGAGTCAATCTTCCGAGTGATTTTGATAAAAGAATCATGAAAAACCTCCTCAGCAATGTCATGGTCAGAGATGATTCTCAGGATTACCCCCATAAGGGCACGTGAGTACTTCTCGTAGAGGTATTCTGTAGTGTGACGGTCTCTAGCTCGAAGGCCAGCTATGATTTCTTCTTCCTGCAAAAGTCGATCGTTTAGGAATATCTGTTTGCTAAAAGTAAAACACCGGGCCAAATGTTTGGTCCCGGTGTCTCATTTATTTTCAAAATAATTGAGATTAAAGATGAATTACCTCATCATAGGCCGCCGCAGCAGCCTCCATGACGGCCTCAGACATAGTTGGGTGAGGATGAACGGTCTTAATCAGTTCGTGCCCGGTGGTCTCCAATTTGCGGATAGCCACGATCTCTGCGATCATCTCGGTGACATTGGCCCCGATCATGTGAGCACCTAGGAGCTCTCCGTATTTTTTATCAAAAACCAATTTCACGAATCCATCTTTTGCACCAGCTGCAGAAGCTTTTCCGGAGGCAGAGAAAGGAAACTTACCTACTCTTACCTCATACCCTGCTTCTTTGGCTTTGGATTCGGTGTAGCCTACAGAAGCGATCTCAGGAGAGCAATAGGTACATCCCGGGATGTTTTTATAATCTAGAGGCTCCGGATGATGTCCAGCGATCTTTTCCACGCAGATGATTCCTTCTGCAGAAGCTACGTGCGCCAATGCTGGTCCGGGGACAACGTCTCCGATGGCATAGTAGCCCGGCATATTGGTCTGGTAGTAGTCATTGACTTGGATTTTGCCTTTGTCTACCAAAATCCCTACATCTTCAAGGCCGATATTTTCCAAATTAGAAACCACCCCTGCAGCGGAAAGAACGATATCACATTCTAAAGTTTCCTCGCCTTTGGCAGTTTTTACGGTCACTTTGCATCCTTTTCCTTTGGTATCTACTCCGGTGACTTCGGAGGAAGTCATGATTTTGATCCCGCTTTTCTTGTAGATTTTTTCCAAAGCTTTGGATACTTCCTCATCCTCTACGGGTACGATGCGATCCATAAATTCCACGATCGTCACCTCTGTGCCGATGGCATTGTAGAAGTAAGCAAACTCAACTCCGATGGCGCCGGAACCTACCACCACCATTTTCTTGGGTTGGTTTTCCAAGGTCATCGCTTTGCGATACCCGATTATTTTTTCATTGTCGATTTTCATCGAAGGCAATTCACGGGCTCTTGCTCCGGTAGCGATAATAATGTTGTCAGCAGAATAGACCGTTTTTTTACCGTCTTTGTCTGCTACCTCAACCTTTTTGCCAGGCTGAACTTTCCCCCATCCTGCAATGACCTCGATTTTGTTTTTCTTCATCAAAAACTGCACGCCTTTGCTCATGCCATCGGCTACGTTTCGGCTTCTTTTCACCATTCCGGTAAAGTCCGCTTTAGCGTCTTTCACAGAAATCCCGTAGTCGGAAGCATGGCTGATGTATTCGAAGACCTGGGCGCTTTTCAGCAAAGCTTTGGTCGGGATACAGCCCCAGTTGAGGCAGATTCCGCCTAGCTCTTCAGCTTCAATGATGGCGGTTTTCAATCCGAGTTGAGAAGCGCGAATAGCCGCCACGTATCCTCCCGGTCCGCTTCCCAGCACGATCAAGTCAAATTTTGTCGAAGACATATTTAAAATGGGTTTGATTACAAAATGAAACTGTGCAAAAATAGGCCTTTTGGGTTCAGAAAAAAACTCATTTTGTAGGAGGGAATACGTAGCTGATCGGCCTGAGAATGAATTCAGAAGGAATTCTTTTGAAAAATTTGGTCAAAAGAAAAGTTGACCAAGTCTTCTATTTTAAAACCTCATTATTGACATTTAAAATGCTGTGATTCAGTTTTTAAGGAGTCTGAGGGAAGGTAAGAAACCCAAAGTCTGGGCTTTTTTTCTAATTTTGGCCAAAATTAATTTTGATCTTCATGGGATTACTTTCAGGAAAAACTGCCTTGGTCACCGGTGCCTCTAAAGGGATCGGCCGGGCAATTGCCATCCGTTTTGCGCAGGAAGGCGCTAACGTAGCTTTTACTTACCTATCCAGCGTAGAAAAAGGTCAGGCACTCGAATCCGAATTGGCTGCTTTTGGGGTAACAGCCAAGGGCTATCGATCAGATGCTTCGGACTTCAAAGCCGCTGATGAGCTTGTCAATTCTGTGGTGGCTGACTTCGGGGCCTTGGATATTTTGGTAAACAATGCAGGGATCACCCGCGACAACCTACTGATGCGGATGACCGAGGAATCCTGGGATGAAATCATGAACGTCAACCTTAAATCCTGCTTCAACACCGTCAAAGCGGCTACCCGCACCATGATGAAAGCTAAGTCCGGCTCGATCATCAACATGACCTCTGTGGTCGGTGCCAAAGGAAACGCCGGTCAGGCCAATTACGCAGCCTCCAAAGCCGGAATCATCGGCTTCACCAAGTCAGTCGCCTTGGAATTGGGCTCCAGAAATATCCGCTGCAACGCGGTAGCTCCTGGATTTATCGAAACTGAGATGACGGAAGTATTGGATGAAAAAACCGTGCAAGGCTGGAGAGATGCCATCCCGATGAAGCGTGGAGGCAAGCCGGAAGAAATCGCCGATGTCTGCGTATTCCTAGGCTCAGATATGAGCACTTACATCTCCGGACAGGTAATCCATGTGAATGGGGCGATGTATACTTAACCTTTGAGGTCTTCAAGACCTCGAAGGTTTTATTTTAAACCTAACCTTTGGGGTTTTTGAAAACCTCAATGGTCGTTCAAGAGTTTTCTATTCTAAAGACAGTTCTTCAGGAAAGTCCTCAGCCTGTTCCAATTCATGGACTTTTTTGAAATGTTGTAGTCCTGCAAACCAATCTAAGACGAAATCCCTTTCAATGTTCGTAGGTTTCCGTGAGATCAAGGCATTTAAAGATGAAAACTTCCAGTTTTTATAGTCCTTAACAATACCATGTTTTTGAGGATTTTTATGAATATAAATTATAGCCTGGGATAAATAGCTTTCTTGACCGACTCGTTTCCTTTTAAATTTCCGTTGAAATAATGCACCATGTCGATCATAAAGCTTGTTGTATGCTTTAGCATAGCCATTCAAGAAGTTTGAAAAAGCACTTAAGGCAGCTTCTGGTTCGGCACTTTCTTCTACTCGAATCAAAAAGTGAAAATGATTGGGTAGTAAACAGTAGGCCAAGGTTGAAAAATAGGGAGAGCAATGATCTTGATATTTCTGAAGGAAATAGGTGTAGTTTTCCTCGGTTCTAAAAAGTAATTCTGCTCCGTTTGTTCTAGAGTAAACATGGAAAAATTTTTCCGGGTAAAAGGGATCGGCCATAAAAATGAATTTTTATAAATTGTTGAAAGGCAAATTTTTAACAACCAAAATAACGATGCAGATAGAGATTTTCAATCTAGACCTTCGAGGTTTTTTGAAAACCTCAAAGGTCAAACGAACGGCTGGGGAGACTTAGCCGTTTTTTTGTTTTTGTCCCACAGATAAGCACAGATTAAAAACGCAGATTTTCACAGAAATTCTAGAACACTTCTATCCGTAGAAATCTGTGGCTTTTTCTGTGTGAATCTGTGGGAAACAATTAGGTCAATTCCGAAACTGACTCAAATCGATTTTGTAAAACTCATACTCATCTTCCGACTTTTGCTCGGGTTTGTTGATGAAAAGTCCCTGGGAAGTGGAGAATAAATTCTCAAACCGTGTTCCTGATGGATAAGTTATTTCAAACTCTGCTTTGAGCTTCCAGTCCGGGTCATATACCAGCAATAAATAGGTGACTTCGTCCATAAGTAACCTTTTCCGTTCATCCGTAACTTCTGGTTGGCTCCTTTTTTCCTTTAGATGGATCATTCTCACATAGTTATTTGAATTAATGTCATAAAGAAGATGGGTATTTAGTGCGCCGTTTTCAGGCCTAATCCATCTGGCGCTTCTTGAGTTACCTTCAATTTTTTCTGGGAAATACTGGATTAAAGTTTTTGAATCGAGTTTTAAGCGATTAATAATTTCACAGTTTTTGATTTGATACAAGGAATCTGAATAGGGGAACATAAGCCAGGATTTCTCTTGATCTACTAACCTTAAAAGTTTTCCTCCTAAAGAAGAATTTTTGAAGGATTCATCATAAGGAGCTTTAAAATTTGACTTACAAAGTAAATTTCCCTCTTGATCGTAGGAGCCAACCCAAGAGACAAAATCCAAATCTAAGCCATCCTTCCCTTCTCGAAAGCCCATAAAATTGTATGGATTGAAGGTGATCTCAAATTGGTTTTCAGAAATTTGATGCAATGCATTCCTATTGTCTGGAAAGTATAGATAGCCTTTTGGTTCATAGGATTCAATATCTCTTTTGAATGAATAAACAAGCTTTTCGTTTTGATAATAGTTAGTCATGCCAATGGAGTTGGTAACCGCTATAAGTCCATTATCAAAAACTTTAGCGATTTCTGCCCCTCCTTTAATCCCTTGCGGTCCTTCTTTTGGGATCCTAAAAGTTCTAATTTTTCTTCCTGTTTTTGGATCGAAGAAACTTATTATCTCATTCCATTTGGTATATATTAACTCTTTTCCTTCATGAGTAACAGGTTCCTGAAAAGATAAATAACCCGACTCGGTGTCTCTTTCAAAGTTCATTTCACCCACAATAACTTCATCAAGTTTTCCTTGATATGCATCTTCAGAAGATCTGGATTTGCATGATATGAAAAGAAGTAAAAAAAGGATTGGAAAGATTGATCTCATTTTCACGGTTTAATTCAGTAGAAAAACTAAATATGCCTAAATATAAGAATTAAAAAAAAGCCCTGGAAATCTCCAAGGCTCTTTAAAATTGAATTTGATCATTGCTCATTGAGCATTTTTTAGTCTTTGCCCAAAAACGGATATCGATAATCCTTCGGAGACACAAAGGTTTCCTTGATAGTCCGTGGAGAAACCCAGCGGAGCAGGTTGATCATTGACCCGGCTTTGTCATTCGTGCCGGAGGCTCTTGCGCCGCCAAATGGCTGCTGACCGACCACGGCACCTGTTGGCTTGTCGTTGATGTAAAAGTTGCCTGCGGCATTTCTCAGTTTTTGAGTTGCCAATTCGATCGCATAGCGGTCTTGAGAGAAAACTGCGCCGGTCAAGGCGTAAGGAGAAGTTTGATCCACCAGTTCGAGTACCGTTTCGAAGTGTTCTTCGTGGTACACATAGATGGTCAAGACCGGACCGAAGATCTCTTCACACATGGTGGTGTACATCGGGTCTTGAACCAAAAGAACGGTCGGTTCGATGAAGTAACCCTTAGACTTGTCAAAATTACCTCCTGCGATTACTTCTACTCCAGGAGCGGATTTCGCTTGGGTGATGTAATTGGAGATTTTGTCAAATGCCTTCTCGTCAATCACCGCATTGATGAAATTGGTGAAGTCTTCCGTGCCACCCATTTTCATGGAAGCCAAATCCTCCAGCATGTACTTTTTCACATTCTCCCATAGGTTGGATGGGATGTAAGCACGGGATGCGGCGGAGCATTTTTGTCCTTGGTATTCAAAAGCGCCTCTGACCAATCCTACGGCTACAGCTTTTGCATCTGCAGATTTATGGGCTAGAACAAAATCCTTTCCTCCGGTTTCTCCGACGATTCTTGGATAAGATTTATACAGCTTGATGTTTTCACCGATAGTTTTCCAAATGTGCTGGAATACCCCGGTAGAACCTGTAAAGTGAATTCCCGCAAAGTCCGGATGCTTGAAAATGACATCTCCGGCAGTTGGGCCATCTACATAAATCAGGTTAATTACCCCATCTGGTACCCCTGCTTCTTTGAAAACTTCCATCAAAACCTGAGCTGAATAAATCTGCGTGTATGCTGGTTTCCAAATGATGGTATTGCCCATCATCGCAGCCGAAGTTGGGAGATTTCCTGCAATCGCTGTAAAGTTGAAGGGAGTCAATGCAAACACGAAACCTTCTAGTGGTCTTTGCTCCACGCGGTTCCAAACGCCGTTTCCGGATACGGGAGGCTGTTGGGCGTAGATTTCGGTCATGTATTTCACATTGAATCTGAGAAAGTCGATAAACTCACAAGCGGAGTCGATTTCTGCCTGAAATGCATTCTTGGATTGACCCAACATGGTGGCTGCATTGATTTTTGCCCGATAAGGGCCAGCCAAAAGGTCCGCCGCTTTGAGGAAAATAGCTGCTCGTTGTTCCCATTCCAGGTTTTCCCAAGCTTCTTTGGCTCCCAAAGCTGCATTGATCGCCTGCTCCACATGAAAGGCGTCGCCCTCGTGGAAGTGTCCCAAGATATGTTGATGATCGTGTGGCGGAGACATCGGACGGGTTTTGCCAGTCCTCACTTCCTCACTTCCGATGTACATGGGCACATCGATCTGCTTGGATCGGAGCTCCGCCAGCATGGCTTGGAGTTCTTTCCGCTCGGGGCTGCCCGGAGCATATGATTTTACCGGCTCATTGACAGGAGCAGGTACGTTGAAAAATCCCTTTAACATGATATTTGGTGTTTATTTGATTTCTGAGTGGCCAAAGATAAGTTTTCCTGACCGAAAGGGCAGTGATTTCACTTACAAAAGCGACTCTAATTCTTTGAGATGTCTGATTTCAAAGGTCGGTTTGAGTTCGATGGTTTTTCCATCAGGATTGAAGAAAACCTGATCAATCTCAGCTCTTTGTGCGCCAAGAATATCCGAGTTGGGATTGTCGCCGATCATCAGGCAATATTCTGGTTGAGTGCTCAGTTTATCCAGAGCATAGTGAAAAATCCTTGGATCGGGTTTTTTATGTCCGGTGGTTTCGGAAGTAACAATGAGGTCAAAATACACATCCAAGCCGGATGATTTCATCTTTTTTGCCTGAGACTCATTGAATCCATTGGTGATCACGTGGATTTGGTACTTTTCCTTAAGGTAAGTCAGGATTTCTTTGGAATAGGGAAAAACATGGGGCTTGGAGGAGGTTCGGTGCATGAAATCTTCTTCAAATTCCATCGGAATGGCCTCAGCCCTTCCCCCGGCATAGGCAAAGATCCGGGGAAAGCGTTCTTTTCTTAGGTTGTGCTTGTCGATTTTACCCACATTGTACCAATCCCATAGCTGGAAATTGACTGCATGAAAGGCTTCAAAAAACTTTTCGAACGTTGGAATTCCCAATTCCTGCAGTTGGTAAATTTGGTACAGTTCGGAAAGTGATTCGGTGACATTTCGATCATAGTCCCAAAGGGTATGGTCCAGATCGAAAAATAGATGTTGGTACGTTTTCAAGATAGATTCAGCGACGGTAAGGGTTGTTTTGGATTTTATTGATGGCCAGCTCACGGTTGGATTTGAGGATTTCGAAGGTCTCCTGATCCTTGATTAAGCTGGGATCTTTTTGGATAAACTTGAAAATCTGCTGAATGATTTCAAGATATTCTTCCAGGATGTAATAAAACATCCATTGGTCCACCCTTCGACTACCCAAAAGCCCGGCATTTTTGAGCGCAATAAGGTGTCTGCTGGTTTTAGTCTGGGTAAAATCCAATATGTGTTCTAAATCCGAAATGCTCAATTCTTTGTTAAGCATAAGCAAATGGATCATTCTCACTCGAGGTTCTTCGGAAAGCGCCTTAAAAATTCGCAATCCATAAGTCAAACTGATATTTTTGAGTCTCATTTGTAAGTTTTAACTTGCCAGCAGGTGTAAAATTAAAATTTAGGCCGAAATTGGGCCTAGTAAATAGGCTGAGGTCTACGGACTAAATTGATTTAATAATTCGTGAAAATAACCTACTTTCTTTCTTTTGCTTTGGTTTTGGGTTTTTGCAGCCTATTTCAAAGTGCTTTGGCCCAGGATGACCGGGACAAAAAAGTAATCCAGCTCTCTGGTATTATCCTCAATGCCGACAGCACCGATGCTGTGCCCGGAGTAAATATTTATGTTCCCAAAAAAGGGAGGGGGACGGTCTCCGGCAGATTTGGCTATTTCTCCATGCCGGTACTTGAGGGTGACAGTGTGGTTTTTACTTTCATTGGATTGAAAAAACAGACTTTCAAAGTGCCAGATGGATTTGAAAATGACCGTATCAGCTTGATTTTGACGATGGAGGTAGATGAAATCGCCCTTGCCGAGATCGAAGTCATGCCATATCCTACCGAGGATGAATTCAAGAAAGCCGTGGTGGCTATGAATGTGGTCGACCCGATGTCCATCAGCCGGTCCAATATGAGTCCGGAAATGCTCCTCAGGTGGGCAGAGACCATGCCCGCTTCAGGTAACGAGAATTTCCGCTATTTTCAACAGGGGCAAATGCTCCAAAATCAGGACTTGTACGGCCCCAGACCACTCCGAATTCTTGATCCATTTGCTTGGTCTCAGTTTATCCGCTCGATCAAGCGGGGTGATCTGAAGAGTAAATAGGGCCTTTTTCGACTTTCTTTCCAGAGAGTTAATAAATCCTTGACAAAGATTTGGTGCATTTTGTATAAAACAATATCTTTGTGCCTCATTTGAAAAAGGCAAAAGAAAACTAGCTATAGCATGAAAAAAGATATTCATCCAAACTACAGAGACGTAGTATTTTACGACACCTCAAGCGAGTTTAAGTTCTTGACCAAATCCACCATCGAGACTTCCGAAACTATCGAGTGGACCGACGGCAAAACTTATCCAGTGTACAAAATCGAAGTGAGCTCTGAATCTCATCCCTTCTACACCGGTAAGAAAATGCTTCTTGATACCGCTGGTCGAGTGGAGAAATTCAACAAGAGATACGCAAAGAAGTAATTCCAAGACACACTTGGTAAAAAGTCTCCCGGAGCATGGATTCTGGGAGACTTTTTTATTTTTGTCCCATGAAGCAAATTCTTTTGTTCGACGATCCTGCCATCCGGGGATCACTTTTGCCCTTCACCTTCACCCGGCCTGTTGCGGATATCCGCGTAGGTATCCTGAAAATATCCGAAAAGTGGGAGAAAATCAGTGGTAGCCCAGTTTCTTATCTTACTCAGCCGTATTTAGAAGAGAAGTTTTCTCGGACTGAAGGCGACCATTTGGCGATCAATGCTGGTTTTCTTCCTTCCAGAGAATTGATCCAATCGCTTAAAACCCTCAACACGGATGAGGCTTTGTTTTTGGGCAAAATTCCTGTGGCTGCCTACATCGGAGAGACAGAGAAAAATCTTTCCTTTTTCGCACACAAGAAACCGATTCAGCTGGATTTTCAGCCTCCTTTCGTTCAACATACTTGGGATATCTTTCGATTCAACGGAGAGGCAATCCGTGCTGACTTAAGATTGATTACTCAGGGACGTACTAGCCAAAAAATTACGGATCCCCACACGATAGTATATTCTCCGGAAAACATTTTTGTGGAGGAAGGGGTGAAAATCAAAGCTGCCGTACTCAACGCAGAAAATGGACCGATTTATCTAGGTCGTAATTCTGAAGTTCAGGAAGGTTCCCTGATTCGAGGACCCTTTGCCCTAGGTGAGGGATCGACGGTCAATATGGGGGCCAAACTCAGAGGCGATACTACTGTTGGCCCCTATTCTAAAGTGGGTGGAGAGATTTCCAATTCAGTCATTTTCGGCTATTCCAATAAGGGGCACGAAGGCTTTTTGGGCAATTCCGTGATCGGTGAATGGTGCAATCTCGGTGCAGATACCAATACCTCCAACTTGAAAAACAATTACGCTCCGGTCAAACTTTGGGACTATACCAAGGGTGGATTTACCAACACCGGGCTTCAGTTTTGCGGTCTGATGATGGGAGACCACAGTAAATGTGGGATCAATACCATGTTCAATACCGGTACTGTAGTCGGAGTAGGGGCCAATATTTTCGGAGACGGGTTTCCAAGAAATTTTATCCCTTCCTTCTCCTGGGGAGGGGCTGCCGGATTCTCTACCTTCAGTTTTGGAAAATTTGTCGAAGCTGCTCGTGTCGTCTTTTCCAGAAGATCCAAAGAATGGGATACGACCGAACAGGAGATTTTGGAGCAGGTTTTTGAATTGACCAAGAGTTACAGGATTTGGGATAAAACGACCTGATACACCATGCAATTTGCTGAAATTCCTGGCTTGCCAGAGACCAAAGAGAAACTTATCAACGCTGTCAAATTCAATCATTTGGCACATGCGCTCCTGTTTCACGGTCCGGAAGGTTCCGCCAATCTAACTTTGGCTTTGGCTTTGGCTACTTACCTCTTCTGCGAAAATCCGGGAGAATTAGACTCCTGCGGCACTTGCAGCTCCTGTCAGCGAATGAAAAAGCTGATTCTTCCTGATATGAATTTCGCCTTTCCGGAGGTAGGAAAGGATAAGGATGAGGATAAAAAAGATGATGAGGAGGATAAGACGGACAATCTTTCCCGCTGGAGAGAATTTGTTCAGTATCAGCCTTATGGATCCATCCACGACTTTATTTATTTTCTTGGGTTTGAGAAAAAGCAGCTCAACATCTCCCGTGCAGCGGGAAGACGGATCATTCAGACCCTCTCTTTGATGTCATTCGAAGGCGGATATAAGATCATGTTGATCTGGGCACCGGAGTACATGCATCCTTCTGCAGCCAATTCATTGCTTAAAATCCTGGAAGAACCGCCTGCTAAGACCATTTTTATCCTCGTGACGGCTCAAGCAGATCAATTGCTGACAACCATTCTTTCCCGAACTCAAAAGATTCTGGTGAGAGCCTTTACTGATGAGGAAATCAAGTCCCATTTGGTCGATCAGGGACTTTGTGATCCCAAATCCGCCGAGCAAGTGGCCATGCTTGCTGATGGCAATTTAGGAGAAGCTTTTAGGCTTTTGGACAATACGGAGGATCATACCGTCCGGGAAATCAGGGATTGGTTTCGACTTTGCGCAAGCAAAAACATGAAGGAGATTTTTTCGCTTTCAGATCTTTTTCATAAACGAGATAAGGAAGCCCAAAAATCCATGATGCTGGCCGGACTGAATGTGACCCGGGAGATCATGCTGAAAAACCTGGATATCGATCAGCTCCTTCGCACCACGGAAGAAGACTTGGATTTTATCTCCAAAATCAGCAAAAAAGTCCTGACAGAAGATCATGTGGAGAAGATGTATGAGGCATTCAACAAAGCGCACTACCACCTGGAGCGAAATGGAAATGCCAAAATGATTTTTACGGACCTTTCTATGGACTTGCTTTTGCTGATGGCTAAATCCTAACCTATGGACCAGCGAATAATCGGACGGAAAGAAAAAATCAGCCTTCCAAAACTGGGGTTAAGTTTGGTGTGGGCAAAAGTAGACACAGGGGCCTATACGAGCAGTCTTCATGCAGAAGAAATCCGGGAAGAAGTAGTGGCTGGGAAAAAAGTGCTGAAATTTCAGATTCTGATGCCAGCCCATAATAAATTTACAGGCAAAACCCTGGTCTTTGAAAAATACCGGGAGAAGAAAGTCAAGAATTCCTTCGGTCAGGCTGAAATCCGATATTTGATCGAGACCGAACTTAGCTTGGCGGGAGAAAAATTCATTGCAGAATTTACCCTTTCCGACCGCTCTACAATGAAGAATTCCATCTTGTTGGGACGAAAAATCCTGAGAGGGAGATTTCTGGTAGATGTATCCAAAACCAATTTGGGAAAACCCTATCGCAGCAAAAAATGAAGATTGCCATCTTATCCAGAAATCCTAAGCTTTATTCCACCAGAAGGCTTTTTGAAGAGATCAAAAAGGCTGGGCATGAGGCATTGATTGTCGACCACAGTCTTTGTGATCTGATCATTGAGCAAAATGGCCCCTCCATTTTTTACAAAGGCCAACTACTCGAAGGAATCGATGCCATCATTCCAAGGATTGGCGCTTCTGTTACGTTTTATGGCACCGCTGTGGTCCGTCAGTTTGAATTGATGGGGGCATTTTCAGCAGTGACTTCCCAAGCGATTGTCCGGAGTAGAGATAAGCTGAGAAGTCTTCAGATTCTCTCCAAAAATGGCCTTGGGATGCCAAAAACAGCCTTTACCAATTTTTCCAAAGGAGGAGAAAAGCAGCTCATCGGACAGGTAGGAGGTGCTCCTGTCATCATCAAATTGCTGGAAGGTACGCAGGGGCTTGGGGTGGTTTTGGCCGAGACCAAAAAAGCCGCACAGTCTGTAGTTGAAGCATTTCATGGCTTGAAAGCCCGAATCATCGTGCAGGAATACATCAAAGAAGCCAAAGGAGCTGATATCCGGGCTTTTGTCGTGCATGGCAAGGTCGTCGGCGCAATGAAGCGACAGGGTGCTGAGGGTGAGTTTCGCTCCAATCTTCACCGAGGTGGGGTAGCCACAGTAATCAAACTTAGCCGGGCAGAAAAACAAGCAGCTCTCAATGCGGCCAAGGCTCTGGGCTTGGATGTAGCAGGAGTGGACTTGCTTCAATCCGACCGGGGCCCTTTGATTTTGGAAGTGAACAGTTCACCTGGACTTCAGGGAATAGAAAGTGCCACCGGGGTCAATGTGGCGGCAGAAATTATCAAATACGTGGAGGCGGGAGTCCGAAAGATGCCCACCTTAAAAAGAGACAAAAATCAATGAGTTATAAAGTAAAAATCGGTACCCGAGGAAGTAAGCTGGCTCTCTGGCAGGCCTATCATGTAGAGGATCTCCTTAGGCAAGCCGGGATGGAGACCGAGATTGTGCTGATCGACACCAAAGGGGATCAAGTCTTGGATGTTTCCATTGCCAAAATCGGGAGCAAAGGAGTTTTTACCCAGGAATTGGAAGATCAGCTCCAGGACGGGAGGATTGATATTGCGGTCCACTCGGCAAAGGATATGCAATCTAGACTGGATGAGGCTTTTGAGCTGATCGCTTTTACTGAGCGAGAGCAAGTCAATGATGTGTTGCTGTCCAATGACAAAGAGATCAGTCTCTCTTCTACCGAAAAACCACTGGTGATCGGCACTTCTTCGACCCGGAGAGTAGCGACTTTGAAACATTTTTATCCCCATGTAAAAACAGTTGAGGTCAGGGGAAATCTTCAAACCCGAATCCGAAAGATGGAAGAAGGGCTTTGTGATGCCTTGTTGTTAGCCTTCGCAGGAGTCCACCGGATGGGATATGATAGTCAAATAGCGCAGTTGTTGAGTTTGGAGGAGTTTATTCCGGCGGTGGGACAGGGCTCAGTAGCCATCGAATCGGCCAAATCATTGAATCCTGAAATCAGGGAAAAAATTATCCAGGCATGTAATCATTCCGAGACCGAAGCTCAGCTTCGGGCAGAACGTGCCTATCTCAGAGTTTTGGAGGGGGGATGCAGTATTCCTGTTTTTGCTCTTGCCTCTGTTGAGGGCGAAAAACTGACCTTAGACGGGGGAATTATCAGTCTGGACGGGCAAAAGAGAATTCGTCTTTCCGTTTCCGGTGCCAAAAATGCCCCTGAGCGCTTAGGAGAGCAACTCGCAGAGCAAGTTCTTCAAGCGGGAGGCAAAGAAATTTTGGAAGAAATAAAAAAAACAATTCGCTGATATGAGATTTCACTGGAGAGGGCTCGCGCTGATCCTGGTCCTATTGAGCTTTGCTGCTTGTGGACAAAACAAAGACTATTTGGTCACTATAGAAACTAGGCATGGAGCTATCAAAGCCATTCTTTTTGATGACACACCGGAGCACAAGAACAATTTCATTGCTTTGGCAGAGGCTGGCAGATTTGACTCGACTCAGTTTCATCGGATCATTCAAGACTTCATGGTCCAAGGCGGGGATGTTTTCGGAAAAGAAGATTTGCCAGCACAGGAGTGGCCGACCCTTCCCGCTGAGATCCGCACCAATCATGTCCATACCAAAGGGATGATAGCGGCTGCCAGACAGGGAGACAATATTAATCCCCAAAAGAGAAGTAACGGGTCGCAGTTTTATATTGTAGATGGAAGAACCTACGAGGAACAGGAATTGACCACCGATTTTCCCGCTCTCCAGAAAGCCGTCTTTCAGTACATGCAGTTGGGTTCTGCTCAGGATCTCAAGCAGGAATACACCCGCTTATACGAAGAGCAGAAGTTTGACAGCTTGACCAATTTGCTTCTTTCTAAACGGGATGAAATAGCAGAAACATTAAAAATAAAGCTGACCAAAGATTACACTTCGGAGCAAGTCAAAGCCTATGCAGAGATTGGAGGTGCTCCTCACCTGGATTTTGAATACACGGTTTTTGGGCAAGTCCTCTCTGGATTGGAGGTCGTGGATAAAATTGCCGCTGAGCCTACCACTCGGGAAATACCCAATAATCCGGTGTACATGAAGGTGACGGTAGAAAAAGTTTCCAAAAAGAAGATTGAAAAAGAGTTTGGTTATGTCTACCCCGAATCCAAATAAGCCCAAAATACTGATCACCGGAGCCAATGGGCTTTTGGGACAGAAGTTGGTGGATCAGTTGATTAATCAGGGGAATTTTGAGGTCATAGCCACAGGAAGAGGGCCTTCTCGTTTATCCGGAAAAGGCTTTCACTATCAGATGTTGGACATTGAAGATCAAGCCAACGTGGAAGAAGTGATTGGGAATATCCAGCCGGACGTGCTGATTCATGGCGCTGCAATGACCCACGTGGACGAATGTGAGCTGAATCAAGAAGCTTGCTATCTTGCCAATGTCACTGCTACCCGTTTCTTGGTTTCGGCAGCTGAAAAGGTAAACGCTCATTTTATTTTTGTTTCCACTGACTTCATCTTTTCCGGGGAAGACGGAATGAACCCCTACGATGAAAACGCCTCCCCTGAGCCGGTGAATTTTTATGGTCAGACCAAGCTGGAGGGAGAGGAATTGGTAAAAAACTCCGCTTTGTCTTGGGCCATCGCCCGAACGGTCTTAGTCTATGGAATCGCTCCGGGGCTAAGCAGGAGTAATATCATTCTTTGGGTAAAATCTTCGCTGGAGCAGGGAAAGGAAATCCAAGTAGTGGATGATCAAGTCCGGACTCCGACTTTGGCTGAAGATCTTGCTGCCGGTTGCATTCTGATTGCAGAGAAGCGAGCAACAGGAATTTTCAATATATCCGGAGAAGAATTGCTGACTCCATATGATATGGCAATACAAACGGCAGATTTTTTTGGACTGGATAAGACCCTGATCCGAAGGACTGACTCGACTCGCTTCACCCAGCCTGCAAAAAGACCCATAAAAACAGGCTTTATTATCGATAAAGCAAGAAAACAACTCGGTTTTGAGCCCAAAACTTTCCAAGCGGGAATAGGTATTTTGGCAAAACAAATTATCTTAGCCCGCTCTTAAAATGCAGTTTATACCCTTAATTTAACTTTAGCATCATCTATGGCAGTAAGTTCTAATTCAGAGGACAGAGGTCAGTTTGGATCCAGTCTCGGATTTATTATGGCGGCGGCCGGCTCCGCTGTAGGTTTAGGAAATATTTGGAGATTTCCCTACCTCACAGGAGAAAACGGAGGGGGAGCCTTCGTCTTTGTATATATTCTCTGTGTGCTGTTTATCGGTTTGCCTCTGCTTTTCAATGAAATTGCCTTAGGTAGAAAGTCCGGAAAAAATCCTATCGGTGCTATCCGGGATACAGGGGGTAACAAATTCTGGCAACTTGCCGGCGTCCTTTGTGTACTGGTATGTTTTTTTGTGTTCAGTTATTATTCAGTGATTGCCGGCTGGACCGTTGGATATATAGTCACTGAAATCATCAATATTCCCGTGGATTTTGAAGAATTCGTACAAACTCCTCTTTATGTAATTCCTCTGACCTTCCTGTTTATCCTAATGACTATTTTGATCGTTTTGGGAGGAGTTTCAGGAGGAATTGAAAAGGCAGCTAAATTTCTAATGCCGATACTTTTCATCATTATTCTGTTTATTGCGGGCAGATCTGTGACCCTCGAAGGTGCGGAGGCTGGAATTCAATACTACCTTAATCCTGATTTCTCTAAAATCAACGGGACGGTCATTCTTCAGGCTTTGGGACAGGCATTTTTCTCCATGTCGGTGGGATGGGGTTTGATGATCACCTTTGGGTCTTATCTGGATAAAAAATCCAATATTATTCAGTCTTCCGGTTGGATTGCGGGTATGGATACTGCGGTTGCGCTGTTGGGAGGCTTGATGGTGTTCCCAGCTTTGTTTGCTTTGTTGCCTGGCAAAGATCCTGCAGCGGGTCCTGCGCTGGTTTTTGATGTGCTTCCAAGAGTATTTGATGCCATGCCAGGAGGAAGTTTTATCGGAGCTTTGTTCTTTCTACTTTTGATGGTGGCAGCCTTGACTTCTACCATTTCCATGCTTGAAGTGCCTGTAGCCTATTTGATTGACGATCGCAAGTGGAACAGAAAGAAGGCTACCTGGACTGTGGGAATCGCAGCGATGTTGCTTTCTATTCCTTCGGCACTTTCCTCAATCGAGGGCAATTTCTTTGCTGAAATCAACTTCACCTTCCTTAGTAATCCAGTTCAGGGATTCTTTGGTGCAATGGACTTTATCTTCGGAACTTTCGCTGTAATTGTGATCTGTCTGATGCTTTCTCTGTACACCGGCTGGGGTCAGAAAATCAGTGAATACGCAGACGAATTGGCACTGGGAGCTCCCGGATTCAAAGGTGTTTCCCGTTCGGCCTGGATTTTCTTTATCAAGTGGGTTTGCCCGATTGTCATTATACTCCTTATCCTGAATATGATTGGGTTGTTTGGAGCCCCTCAGGCGGCTTGATATCCAAAGATCCGTATGAAAATAGCCAGTATAATTATACTGGCTATTTTTTTTGAGTAGTATTTCGTTATTATTTTTTGTAGGTTTGCATACTTGAAAAAGCATTTTGTATTCTACGCGATCGCCTAATGAAAGTCTTATTGGTAGATGACGATACGGTCCATCTCATGATTCTGAAAAGAATATTCGAAAATTCAAATGACGAAGTGGTAGTAGCAAAAAACGGAAAGGAGGCCCTGGTCCTTTTGGAATTTGATCCGGATTTTCAGGTTATCCTTACAGACATCATGATGCCGGAGATGGATGGGTTGGAATTGACGATGCATATCCGGGAAAGTGAGGAGACCAAGCAAATTCCCATCATTGGTTTTACTGCGGGAGACGTAAACTACTACAAGGAAAAGTCCCAAGGAATGTTTGATTGCCTCGTTCCAAAACCTATGGATTTTTTCGATTTGTATCAGCTGGCAAAGTCTCAAGTAGCTTAAACTTTTTTTTCTGGCAAGAGAATTGCAAAAAGTGCGTTTATACCAAAACTAAACCGCACTACTCATGAAAAAACTCACATTTCTTTTCACATTACTACTGGTCTCCCATTGGGCTTTTTCCCAGAATGGAGTTGGAATCAAAGCAGGACTTAGCAGTACTGAACTTGATTTTAAAAATGAAAACTTTGTTCCAGCTGGTGCACAGACAGGGTACCATATTGGTTTATTTGGGCGATTTGGCGGAGCAGGCTTTTTTGTGCAGCCCGAATTGCTTTTCACCCAAACTAAGGGAGAGTTTGCCTTTGTCCCCGGTGAGGTAAGCGGTGGCACTCCTCCTGAAAATTATAAAGCGGAGTTCAATCGCTTGGATATTCCTGTATTAGCTGGTTTCAGAGTGTTTAAAGTCATCCGATTGATGGCAGGTCCTGTGGCCAGTATCAACATCAATTCTAAGCTGGAAGATTCGATCGACACCGTGGGAGAAGTCAATTTCAGCAACGCTACTTTAGGCTACCAAGCCGGTGTAGGTGTGGATATCGGCAATCTTTCCTTAGAAGGAAAATATGAAGGAGGCCTTTCTAAAGTTACCCAAAACGTGGGGCAATTCCAGACCGATAACCGAATCAATCAATGGATTCTTTCCGTTGGATTTCGTTTGTTTTGATTTTCTGATTTTCCATAAAAAAGCCTCTGATTTCGACTTCAGAGGCTTTTTTAGTTTACTTGTTTTCCATGACTTTGGGTCCGGGCTTGGCCCATTCGTGAATCTGTTTCAGATCGACGACATACACACTGCGTCCATGCGTACCCACTACAAGGTGGTTTTCTCTTTCCTGAATGACCATATCGTAAATGGCCACATTCGGAATCTCCCCTTGGAATAGGTTCCAATTTTTTCCTTCGTCCAAGCTTACATACAAGCCTTGGTCAGTCCCCAAGTAAAGCAAATTAGGCATTTTGGGGTCTTCGATGATGATGTTGGTTGCCTCTTCCGGAAGATTTCCTTTGATGGATTTCCAAGTCTTTCCATAGTCCTCACTCATGTACACATAGGTATTGAATTCATCAAAACGATACCCATTTAAGGTGATATACACTCGGCCTTCTTTGAATTTGGAGGGAGAAATACTGCTCACCCAGCGGTCTTGTGGCAATCCTGCATTCAAGCTGGTCCAGTTTCCTCCGTTGTTGCGTGTGATCCACACGTTTCCATCATCGGTTCCTGCGTAAAGCGTCCCAAACTCCAAAGGCGATTCTTCTACTACAGTAAGTGTCGCAAAAGGAACATTGCCGCTCTTTTGATTTTTGGTGAGGTCAGGCGAGATCGTAGCCCAAGTATTACCCTGATCGAGGGACTGGTACACGTACTGTGAACCCATATACACGATGTCTTGATTGTGGTAACTCAGCTCGGCAGGAGTTCTCCAGTTCCACCGATTGGGAGCATTTCCGATATCATGTCCAGGAGTGATTCGCCGTCTCTCCCCTGTCTTTTTGTTGATCCGCATGTAGTTTCCAAACTGTGACCCGGTATACACGATGTCATTGTCCCGGGTATCCACAGCGACGACCATTCCGTCACCCCCAAGCAAAGGCTCCCATGGATCCTCCGGTTTGTTGGTGGACTTTCCATACCAAACTCCATTGTCTTGCATACCACCGTAGATATTGTAGGGTGTGGCTTGATCGACCATGATGGAGTAGAATTGGGAAATGGGCATTTGGGTATTCAGGTGATCCCAAATCGCTCCTCCACCGTAACTTCGATAAAGTCCCCCGTCATTTCCCAGAAGGATATGCTTGCTGTCTTTTGGATTGATCCACATCGCCTGATGGTCAGAGTGGGGTCGGCCGACAGAGTCGGTTCGGGAGAAGTTTTTGCCTCCATCTCTGGAAACCAACAAAGGAACGCCCAATACAAAAACCTCATTTTCGTCTGAGGAACTCACCCGAATTTCACCAAAGTAATAACCGTAGGTGTTGTAAAGCTGCCGGATATCTGATTCGGAGACCAATTGCCAGCTTTTACCTGAATCCACAGAGCGATAAACTTCTGCACCTATGATGGGCTGTCCAAACATGGCAGCATTGGCATCTACTGCACCGCCGTTGTAGTCGGCGATTTGAGCTGTGGTGATTTTACCTGTTTTTAGCTGACGCTTTAGCTCGGATGGGGTGTAGTGAGTAGCAAATTGATTTCTGCGAAGAAAAGTCTCCAGCCTTTTGTCTTCCAGGGCTAGTGCCTCCTCCAAGGACATGGATTTAAAGTCTTCGATTTTGATTGGATTTTCTTCCTGCTGCTGATTTCCTCGACGTCGGGGTTCTGGAGCAGGTTTGTCGGATTTCCCTTGATTGTCCAAAAGTGCATAGACTACATCGGGATTGCTTTTTGCGAAATCAAAACCGATTCTTCCAACAAATTCATCCTGGGGGAAGCCTTCGACGGCTTTTTTCCAGGTATTGCCTCCGTCTTCTGATCTCCAGATGGCAGAGCTCTTTCCGTTGCCGATGAAGTCGTGAGCCTGACGGAAGCGCTCCCAGCTTGCGGCTAAGAGCACATCAGGATTGGTTGGATGAATCTGAATGTCAATGATTCCGGTATTGTCATCGATGTAGAGGACTTTTTTCCAGGTTTTGCCTCCGTCGGTAGTTTTGTAGAGTCCACGCTCTTTGTTTTTGGAATAAAGACCGCCCATGGAGCCTACCCATACCACATCCGGGTTGGTCGGGTGAATGAGAATCTGACCGATATGCTGGGAATGAACGAGCCCCATATGTTGCCAGGTTTGTCCTCCGTCGGTGGACTTGTACACTCCCGATCCGGCGTAGGTGGATCGGCTTGAATTGTCCTCTCCAGTGCCTACCCAAAGGATATTGTTGTCAGAAGCCGAAAGAGCCATAGCTCCAATGCCTAAAGCACTCTGATGGTCAAAGATGGGTGTGAAAGACTGCCCGTTGTCGGTGGTTTTCCAGATTCCACCCGATGCGGCGGCGATGTAATAGGTGTTGGGGTTATTGGCTACCTCGATATCGACAATTCGGCCGGACATGTTGGTTGGGCCTACGTTTCGGGCTTTGAAATCCCTCAGAGGCGAGGATTCGAAAAGGGCTTTGTGCTTGTCTATGGATTCCTGAAGGGTTTTTTCAGAAGTTGGCTTGATATCTTGGGCAAGGGAATTGAATGATAGCATTCCCGCAGCGGCCAAGATCAGGTAGGTGGATTTTTGCATGGGGTTCTTTTTGATCAGGAGGGAATATAAGCAAAGGAGATCAAAGTCTTGCCAAGGCGCTTTTGGGCGGGAAAAGGTCTTTTTGAGCGGTGATTATTTGGAGATAATGCGGGTTTTGTAGAGAACTGAATAGTCGTTTTCTATTTCTTCAAAATTTGGGGTAAACCAAATTTCATCCTCAGAAATAAACTCGTAGGTAAAGCCTAAACTTATTGGTTTTTTGATCAGTGAGCTCAGTGATTTTCCATCGAAAAGAATGCTTCCATTGGTATTGATCTGTCTCATTTTTGCAAAGCCTGCCTCCTGATCTTTTTCGATAAGCGCAAAAATCTCTTGATACTCTTCATCAGTAAGACCTCGATTATATTTAATTAGAAACCGGTTTTTTTCTGTTCGGTAAAAGGAATTTATCGCACCGACATACACATCCCTTACCTCATAAGGCCCGAATTTTTCGGCATCCTTTGGCTCCTTTTCAATAAATCCCTCAAATGGAATAGTGTATCGGGTGGTAGGAGTGTCCAACTGTGAAAAATGGTATCCATAAATAACTGGCTCATTTCTGAAGGCTACATAAAGCGAATCTTCCTTTCTAGCTAGCGAGGTGGTGTAATTGATATTGAGGAAGCTTTTCTCACCAGTGCTAAATTTTGATGTTTTCGGGAAAGGAATCGCAGGAGTAAATATTCCACTGTTTAGATCTAGCACTTCCACTCTTTTGACATGAGTTTGAAATTTCCGGCCTTCTACCCCATGTTCATTTGCTATCCTTCCTTCCAGAGGATAATAAATCTTTTCCTGATAGTCCACTAGGCTATTGTCATATTGATTAACAAAAGAAGTCGTGGGGTTAAACTCAGGAGAAAAGCTCCGAGTAGCATCTCCTGATAAGGAGTAAAGGTAAAATCCTTTCCACGACGGAATGATTATTTCCTCCTTGTTTAAAAATCTTGGTGGGCCTAACCTCCCTTGAGGATACATTCCGGGGCCTTCTCCTTTTTTGCCAAATTTATGAATGATTGCTCCCTGAGAATCAGTTACAAAAAGCGTATCCGTTTGTTGATCAATCAACAGAAAAGTCTTTCCATCCTCAGAGATATCCGCCAAATACAGATTCCCCAAATAATCCACTACCAGCGAATCGTAAATCTCAAACTCTAATTGCTGTTCGGACAGGGGTTTTTCGGAAAGGGATTCTTCCTTTTGGCTGCAGGAAATGGCCAAAAGAATCAGGAGATGTAGTAAAGAAAGTTGGTTTTTCATTTTTTGACCAATTTGAGTTTATAAAACGTGATGTAATCCTGCTCCTCTCCAATCCATTCGTCGTCCCGAACGGCGAAAAAGGGTTCGTCGAGGGATTGAAGACCTACCAAGCGGTCTACTTGATTTGGGATGATGATTTCGTTGGAAAGGGTTCCGTCCAGCTGGACGATCTTTAGGATTTGGTTTTGGAATTGGGCATAAAGCGGGAAGTTTTTTGGATCTTTCAGGTTGTTTTGAGCAAAAATATCGGCTGTAATCCCTTCCTCGAAAGTGACTACGACTCCCTCCTTTGTTGGGAAAAGTTGCTTGATCCGACCATCCAGCATTTGGGTACCGGAGATATATTGGTACTTTTCTGTGTGTTCTCCATTGTCTTCAAACCTACTGGGCCGGAAATTTAAGGTGCTTAGATACTTTCCGTTTTGATTCAAATCATACAGATGAATTAGGGGTTCATTATCCAAAGTGAAGTAGAGCGTATCACCCAGAATCCCAAAATTGACCCAAGGCCTTTCGTAGTACTTGTCCGAACTATACCGGGACGTGGAAGGTGTCCGAATAATCGGCTCAGCTGCTCCTGTTGATGGATCCACTTTTTCCAGTAAAAAATGATCTCTGAAAAAGAATGGGTCATACGGGTTGGCTCCATCCCGCCCCGGATAATATAGGATTAATTTATCCCTCCATTCCTCAAGGACCCTTCTCAAGCCTCCACCGTCTTTTGCTTCTGTCAGGAAGGGCAATTTGATTTCCCGTTGGAATGTCAGATCCGAGTTGAATTCGTAAAGCCATCCGATGAAACTTGCCCCGTAAAGCTTGCCGTCATTCGTGTATTTTAACTGAACAGGATAAAATACCTTATCCGGACCATCGAAGGGATAGCTTTGCTCATGAAGAATTTTCCCACTTGAGTCAAATTCCAATAGCTTGTTTTCCTTGAAATTGAACAGGACCCCTTTCCCATCTTTGAACTCCAATCCATCCACCCGGCCCAAATAATCTACTTGGATTGAGTCTAGGATGACCAGTTCCCATTCGTAGGACTCTGATTTCCTCTTGTCCTCCAAAGGCTGACAAGAGTTCAGGAAAAGTATGCCAAATAACAATACAACTGCTATTCTCACTTCTCCACCAGTTTTACTTTGTAAATCTTCAAGAAATCCTCTTCCTCATCGGGATTGAAGGCTTTTTGGAACCAAAAATCTTCGCCCTCTCTCACAAATCCACCAGGATTGACCCAATCAGGAAACTGGGCTATGCCCAGCTGCTGGAATGAGGTTTTGTCCACCACGGCCATGCCCATCTTTCGGTCGCCCAAGAATGATTTTCTCATTGCCAAGGCTTCCTCCCTGTTTCCTTTTTGGAATTCCATAGTGATGGCTTCCGCTTGTTCGGTGGATAATCCAGGGTAAAACAAAACTAAGATACGATCCCCCCAAAGGCTGACTTTTCGAATTGCTGCTGTGGAAAGGTTGGTGGATACCCCAACATCTGCCAGCTTTTCCAAGGGCTTCCCGGTGATTTCTGCAAAATCGGGAAGCTTCAAGTCCATCGTTATTTGGTAGCTGAGTGAATCTCCCAACCAGGCAAACTGATGAAGTCGGGGTTCTCCGGCGAAGGCCAAATACACATCTTTTTCGTCTGCTGCGAAATAAGGCTCAAAGTCACTTTGGATATAGCCATTCCCATTCTTAAATCGGCTGTCTTCCGGGAAGGGAATCCAAGCCCGGCTTGTGGTGTCTTCCAAATTGAGCACTTCCAAGGCCCGAAACCGGGAATAAAATTCCTTTTGACCGACGTAGGATTCGAAGATTCGAAAAGATTTGCTGAGTATCTTTTTTCTGTCACCACTGTTTAAATAGTCGATGGAATAGCCCGGGAAATTGGTAAAAGTACTTCCGGAAAGCACCTCGGGATGGGGGATTTTGGCTTCCATCTTTCCCTCCAGATCATAAATTAACAGGCCTGAAGTACCCGGAATCATCACCTGATTTTCGTTTAAAAAGGCGGGGAGCAAGAGGGGAAACCCAAAATTGTCAAAGGAGTCTCCATCTTTTATGAACCGGCTCTGCACTTCTCCCTGAAGATTCAGGATTAAGAATTCCCGACTTTGGGTATCGTAGATCAATACTTTGCCAAACTCCACATCTGCCAAGACGGGATTGCCCAGAATGTCAATCCGAAGCGAATCCACTTTTTCAAACTCCCAGTTGGCAGGAGTTCTGTTTACAACCGTCTCATGGGCATTTGGATTACAGCCCGAGATCAAAAACCAAAAAGATAAAAGTAAGAGGTAAGGATATCGATTCATTTCCAGTTTTTTCACTAAAAAAATCAATGAATTTTTATAAATCAACAAAGTCACTGGAATATTTTTAAAAAAGGAAAACCCGCCAGAATTAACTGACGGGTTTACAATTTTAATGGTTCGGCTTATCCAATCAGATTCCCTTCTTCATCCCATTCTGCCACCTTGCCTCTTTCCTCAGGCTTGAGATAGATGCTTAGGTATTTTTCAGGGTTGGAAAGTCCATGTTTGTCCAATACATTTTGTGGGACGCCGTCCCAGACATTGGCTTTATTGCCCATGTAGCCCATGTATTTCCAGCCGGCTTCGGTAGAGAAATAGCCTGAGCAGGTCAAATTTCGAAGCATATTGAACCACCGAACGCCACCTGAATAAGCCTCGGTGGCTTTTTCCGGCCAAGCGACCAAGTCCACGATTTGGATAACTTCTTCTTTGGACAAGTCATTGAATTTTTTTCCAAAGAGCTCATCCGCTTCAAAATCCAGCCACATCAGCCCGCCCCGCATGGGGGTCTGCATTCCGGGCTGGTCTTTCATCATGAATTCGATGAAATCCGGGACTTTCAGATCAGTCGCAGAAGGCGACTCTGAATCAGCGGGCATGATGATATCAACCAGTGTGTTCAGTTTTTTCATTTCTTCCTCGGTGAAAAATGTCTCCGAAAGCAAACGGGCATCCCTCGCCTTTTCTTCCTCTGTGCGCCCACCCGGTGTGCCTCCATTAATTACCTGACCTTGTATAGCCACCTGCTCCGGCTCGCAGCCGGTCAGCAACAAACCCGCTCCCACGGAGCCGGTAAAGAGCAATTTGAGGTTTTCTCTTCTGTTCATGGCTTAGATGTTTTTTTGTTTTAACTGGTCAACGATGTAATCTGAGGTTCTCCAAGAAAGAGCGAGAATAGTCCAGGTTGGGTTTTTGTCCGCTTGAGATACAAATGGTCCCGCATCCACTACGAATACGTTTTTGCAGTCGTGTGCTTGGCAGTTGGAGTTGAGCACGGAGGTTTTGGGGTTGTTTCCCATTCTCGTTGTCCCCACTTCGTGAATGATTCTTCCCGGTGCGGCCAGTCCGTACATGGTTTCCGGTCCGGGCTTGTTGCCCAAGAGGATCGCTCCAGCATTGGTCAGAATCTCTTCGAATGTATCCTGCATGTGCTTGGCTTGCTTGATTTCCTGATCGGTCCACTTGTAGTGGAATCTAAGGACCGGGATTCCGTACTTGTCTACCACATTCGGGTCGATTTCGCAGTAGTTACTGTACTGGGGTATGCTTTCCCCTCGACCGGACATTCCCAGCGTGGAGCCATAGATTCTGCGGATATCTTTTTTCAATCCCTCTCCATAGCCTCCTGCAGGACTTGGATTACCAAATTCGTCTTTGAGGTATTTCCGCATGGTATCCATTCCGTTCCCGGCACCATAGGCGGGCTGTCCCATACCTCCCCAATATTCAATATGATATCCGCGGGCAAAGTCCAGCTTTTTATTGTCCAGCCACCAAGGGGTGTACATGTGCATGCCGCCCACGCCGTCTTCATTGTAGCGATCCCGATCGATAAGGTCAGGCATGATGCCCATCCGGTCTGCTCCGGTGGAGTCGTGCAAGTATCTTCCCAAGGCATCCGAATCTCCTCCGATCCCATTGGGATGGGATTTGGACTTGGAGTTCATCAGTATTCGGGAAGATTCGCAGGCAGAAGCACCCAGGACGACCACTCGGGACTTTAGCTTGTATTCTTTCATGTCGATCTTGGACACAAATGACACTCCTGTCGCCAATCCCTGATCGTTGGTAGTGACCTTACGCACCATGGAGTGGGTGTAGAGATCCACTTTTCCTTTTTTCATGGCAGGGTGGATCAAGCAGGTCCCAGCGGAGAAATCCGCATAGGCCTGACAGGCACGATTGCACTGATTGCAGAAAAAGCAAACTCCCCGTTCGTTATTGATCGGTCGGGTGAGCATGGAAAGACGCCCCGGAATCATCGGGATGGCTGCCTTGTCCGCTCCTTTTTTGATAAATAATTCGTGAAGTCTTGGCTTGGGTGGTGGAAGGAAAAATCCATCTGGCTCATTAAATATCCCCTCTTTGGAGCCAAAGACCCCAATCAGTTTGTCCACTCGATCGTAGTACGGCTTGAGATCCTCGTAGCCAATCGGCCAGTCATCCCCCATGCCGTCAATGCTGGCACGCTTGAAGTCATTAGGCCCAAATCTCAAAGAAATTCTACCCCAATGGTTGGTTCGTCCACCGACCATTCGGGATCTAAACCAGTCAAAGGAAGTTCCGTCTTTGCGGGTGTAGGGTTCTCCCTCAATATCCCATCCTCCTATGGCCTGATCAAAATCACCCATGGGGCGAATCCGGGTACCTGCTCCCCGTCTGGGAGATTCCCAAGGGGGACGAAGCTGAGTCCGGTCTTCCTCTTTGGCAGGGTCGAAATCCCCGCCTGCTTCTACCACGGCCACGGACAAGCCTGCCTCAGAGAGGATTTTGGAGGCCATCCCACCTCCAGCACCAGAACCGACGATGATCACATCGTAGCTGTCTGGGGTTTCTTTGATTTGAAAGCTCATTTTTAAAAATTTTAATGAAGTCGAAAATATAGAGTAAAATTTTCGTGAATGGAAGTCAATTTTCCCAATTTCGAAAATAACGCTTGAGGGTAGGTTATTTCTTGCCTCCGTTCAATTTAAATAATCGTCTCAAAAAAATAACCTCCAATTACAGAGGCTATTTATTGATTAGATATTTTCTTCTATAAAAGGCCAAACCGTCCCAAATACAATCTGATGACCCTCCTCTGTCGGGTGAATTCCATCAGGAAGATTCAACTCGGGATTTCCAGCTACGCCTTCCAAAAGGAAGGGAATCAGCGTGACTTGCTTTTCAGCTGCTACGGCAGGATAGATTTTCATAAACTCATCTGTATATTCCTGACCCATATTCGGTGGAATCTGCATCCCTGCCAAAATGATTTTGGTGTTTGGATATTTCGCGCTGACTTTGTCGATGATGGCAAGCAGATTTTTCTTCGTTTCGCTCAGCTGTATGCCTCTTAACCCATCATTTCCTCCCAGTTCGAGTACGAAAATGTAAGGTTCCTCTTCCAGAAACCAATCCAACCGGCTCAAACCACCCGCAGTGGTTTCCCCACTCAGCCCTCCATTGATGACTTTGAAGTTTTCACCCAAGCTATCCAGTCTAGCCTGAACCAACCCCGGAAAAGCATCCTCCGGGTCGATGCCATAGCCTGCAGAAAGGCTATTTCCGAAAAACAGAATTACCTTTTGCTTTTCTTCCTGACTTTCAGACGTGGTCTCTGTCTGTTCTGCAGTTTGGGTTTCCGATGAATTTCCCCCGCAGGAAAATAGAACCATTGAAGTGAACAGGAGCAGTAAAAGCGCAAGGGTGGACTTTTGTCTTTTCATTTTTTGAGTGATTTACCTTTAGAAAGGAATTCTGAGAAAAAGGTTCAGATTGGCATCTCCAAAGTCTGAAATTTTCTTTAAAAATAGCTTTTTCCTCGTTGGTCGAGCAAATCTCCCCGTCTGTCGAGTCGGCTTGGCCCATGCCGGGGAATTTTATTTTCTTTACGTGGGTTGAAGTGTCAGACTTTAATTTGGCTAACCAATTGGCCTCAACCGCGTTTCTTTTCTACTTATCGCCTATTTACATTCCATGAACATACTAGCTATTCGCAATCTTTCCAAGACCTATCAAAGCGGCAACCGCAAACTGACTGTCTTGGAAAATGTCAATTTTGAAATCCAAGCAGGGGAGACCATTTCCATCGTGGGGCCTTCTGGTAGTGGAAAGACTACTCTTTTGGGACTCTGCGCAGGACTCGATTCCGGCTCGACCGGATCGGTGGTCTTAAACGGCAAGGCTCTTGAAAATCTCAATGAGGATCAGCGTGCAGCGGTGCGAAACCAAGATGTGGGGTTCATTTTTCAAAACTTCCAACTTCTGCCTACGCTGACCGCTTTGGAAAATGTGATGGTTCCCCTGGAACTGAAAAAAAGAAAAGATGCGCGTCAAAAAGCCCAAGAGCTTTTGGAAAAAGTAGGACTTGGAGATCGTGCCACGCACTATCCCACCCAACTCTCCGGAGGTGAGCAGCAGCGGGTCTCGATTGCCCGTGCCTTTGCCAATGAGCCGAAAATTCTTTTCGCAGACGAACCCACCGGAAATCTCGATACCGAAACGGGAGAGATGATCGAAAAATTGATTTTTGACCTGAATAAGGAAAAAGGAACCACTCTGGTTTTGGTGACACATGACTTGGACCTGGCTGCCAAAACCCAAAGAATCATCCATATCAAGGGAGGTAAAATACAGGAGGACGCCCATGCCTGATTTCAATTGGATTTTGAAAATGGCGATGCGGGATTTTCGCAAAAATCTCTCCCGCCTGTTGCTGTTTGTGTCCTCCATCGTGGTTGGGATAGCTGCATTGGTTGCGATCAGCAGCTTTGGGGAAAATCTAGTCAAAGACATAGATAATCAGGCCAAGGAGCTTTTGGGAGCGGATTTGGTACTGGAAAATAATAAGCCTCTTGGCGATCAAGCCTTGGATTCGGTAGCCATACAGCTGGCTTCTGAGGTCAATTTTGCTTCCATGGTGGCTTTTCCTGCCAAAGATGCCAGCCGACTGACTCAGGTTAGGGCTTTGGAGGGAGATTTTCCTTTTTATGGAAAATTGGAAACCGTGCCTGCAGAAGGAGATGCTGATTTTAGAAGTGGAGGCAAAAAAGCCTTGGTGGAAAAGACGCTCATGGCGCAGTTTGATGCACAAGTCGGTGACTCGATCAAGGTTGGGGCGGTAAAGTTCCAAATCGTTGGCGAACTCCAAAAAGTCCCCGGTCAGACAGGGATCACAGCCACCGTAGCTCCTGCAGTCTATATTCCCATGGCCTACCTGGAGGAAACCGGGCTGGTACAATACGGAAGCAGGGTGGAGTACAATCGATACTTGCAGTTTACTCCCGGTACAGATGTGGAAGAACTGATCAAGCCCTACGAGGATCAATGGGAGATCGATCGGGTAGATGCTGACACCGTCGAGGATAGAAAGAGATCCACCGGTCGTTCTTTCGGCAACTTGTCCAACTTCCTGAGCTTGGTAGCTTTCATCGCCCTGCTTCTGGGTTGTGTGGGTGTCGCCTCAGCAGTCAATGTTTTTGTTAAAGAAAAGCTTGCCTCTGTGGCGGTTCTTCGGTGCTTGGGTGTGGCTTCCCGGGATGTATTGATGATTTATTTGGTCGAAATCGTGGTGATGGGACTTTTCGGAGCCTTGATCGGGTCGATTTTAGGAACCTTGCTCCAGTTTGTTCTTCCGGCGGTTTTTGCGGATTTCCTTCCAGTGGAGGTGACGGTGGGGATTTCCTGGCAGTCGGTGGGATTTGGATTGGTGACTGGACTTTTGGTCAGTGTGCTGTTTGCGTTGCTTCCGCTTTTGAAGGTCAGGAATGTCTCTCCAATGGCTACATTGAGACCGGAAACTGCCGATTCCACCTTGCTTAAGGACCCGGCCCGCTGGGCGGTAATCGTCGGGATTTTACTCTTTATCTTTGGATTTAGCTTTTACCTTTTGAAGCAGGTGGCCTGGGCTATAGGTTTTACGGCCTTTGTTTTGGTGGCTTTTGGAGCACTTTGGGGAGTAGGGAAGTTGATCATGTGGGCAGTTCGCAGGTTTCTTCCGATCACACTCAGCTATCCTTGGCGGCAGGCTTTGGCTAATCTTTATCGGCCAAACAATCAGACGATATCATTGATTGCCACGATTGGTTTGGGGACGGCGATGATCAGTACGCTCTTTTTCCTCCAAAACCAACTGCTGGAGGAGGCCAAGTTTGCCGATAAGGAAGATCAGCCGAATATGCTGATGTTTGATATTCAAACTCCTCAGCTTATGGACGTCAAGTCAAGGATAAGCAGCCAAAAAATGAGAATCATTCAGGAGGTACCCATTGTGACCATGCAGCTCAACGAGATCAATGGAATAGATAAGCGGAAAAATGAAGACCTTTCAGACGAGGAGAATTACAGTCGTTGGCTGTACAACCGGGAGTTTCGGGTAACTTATCGGGATACCTTGATTTCTTCCGAAACCCTGACTTCAGGCGAACTGATCCCTTTGGGCGCTAAGGGTGACAGTGTGTTTGTTTCGCTGGAAAAGGGATTTGGAGAAGGCAATGGACTGAAAATCGGCGATGAGCTGATCTTCAATGTCCAAGGTCGACCGATCAAAACCTACATCGGCAGCTTTCGGGATGTGAAGTTTAATCAGGTTTCTACCAATTTCCTGGTTCTGTTTCCGAGTGGCGTGTTGGAACAGGCCCCCAAATTCCATGTGATCATCACCAAAACCCAAAACGACCGTCAAGCTGCCGATGTGCAGTCAGAGATCGTCCGGGAGTTTCCGAATATTTCTATCATCAATCTCGGGACGATTGTGGAGACCTTGGAGGATATTTTGGGCAAAATCAGCTTTGTAATCCAGTTTATGGCTTTTTTCTCCATTGCCACAGGGATATTGGTGCTGATCAGCTCGCTGATTATCTCCAAGTATCAGCGGATGCGGGAAAGTATCCTTTTGCGGACTTTGGGTGCAAGCTCGGGCATCGTCCGAGTAATCAATACCTTGGAATACTTCTTTTTGGGAAGCTTGGCTTCTCTTTCTGGAATCTTACTTTCGTTTATGGCCACCTTCCTTTTAGGAGAATTTGTCTTCGAGATGAATTTCAGCTTGGCTTGGAAGGAAGGATTGATCATTTATTTAGCCATCACCGGTCTGACAATTGTGTTGGGCTGGCTGAATGGGCGTCGAATCATCAATCAGCCTCCGATGGAGATTCTCCGCGGGAATGGATAAAACCAAATAAGCCTCCGAAAGGGGGCTTTTTTGATATTATCCAGTACCTAATCGATGGTTTGAGCCAACCCTATGATCCTATCCATTCTTGTTTTCGGGTTGACGGTTTTGAGTGATCGGTTTTTGGGGAGATTAGTGGCGGTAGAAAATTAAACTCCATGCAAATTGAAAGTCAAACTTTCAATTTGCATGATATTTAATCAAAAAAGTATGCAATCTGAAAGTGTATCGATCGGCTCAACAAGACTTTTCCTAAGATTTAAACTTTGGAAAAGCTTCAGCCAGCAAGAGGCTGAAACAAAAAAAGCTCACATTTCTGTGAGCTTTTGTCATGTACCCAGGGCCGGAGTCGAACCGGCACGAGTGTAACCTCATTGGTGTTTGAGACCAACGCGTCTACCAATTCCGCCACCTGGGCATTTCAATTGTTTCCGTTCCTTGCCGAACGGGCTGCAAATATGAAAACAAAAATGATTTCCTACAAACTCATTTTTCGACTTCATGCAATTTTTTTACGCTAAAAGCCTGTGGCTTTTCTGCGAAAAGGGTCTTGGTATAGCTCCATACAGATTTAAAGAGCTCAGAATCACGATACTTGTTTAGTGCTTCCTCGCTTTCCCAATAGCTGTAAGTCATGAAAATATTTTCTTCAGTAAAATCCCTCCACAGCTCCAAATGATGGCATCCCGGAAAATTTCGGATCGCTTTTTTGTTTTTTTCAAAGTTTTCCAGAAATGATGAGACCTCTTCGGGGCGAAAAACCATACGGACGATTCGAGTCAGCATTAGTTTTGGAAATTGATATATACTACACTATCCCGCTTCAAACCGAGCAGATTACCTGCATGGCCGTGATTGATTCCGATTTCCAATAGGTTCAAGCTATTGAAAAAGGCATAGGGATCGCCAAGTTCTACCTGTCCATAGCCTTTTTGGAGGCGTTGGACTGATTCTCTGCCGAATTGAATGGTGAATTTGCCTGGATTGAGCTTTTCAAATACATCCCGCTGAATATTGGTGATCAGATTTCCATAGCGATCGATTCGGATCACATGGCCCAAAATGTGTTCCCGCGTAGCTTTGGCCTGTCGGGACATGAGCTTGCGGAAGCCCTTTAGCGGACCTCCAAAATCATGGATTGCAGCTCCACTAGCCACTTTTGCTGCGATTGGGGCAAGAATATCCTTGGTTGGAAAGGGAGTGTCCTGCAGGTGAATGTCAGCAAACTGCACCATAATTCCGGGTTCCTGCTCGGTAATCAGACTTAGGATACCATTATTTGGACAGATAAAAATATGGTCCTCAAGTTTGGCTCCCATGTATCCTTGGGTCAAATCTTCCGCAGTATTGATTCCTACAAGGTGAACAGTGCCTTTGGGAAATTCACGAAAAACGGACTTCAGCAAAAAAGCAGCATGCTCGATCTCAAAAGGCTCGATGTGATGACAAATATCAATGATATTCAACTGTGGATTAATGGAAAGCATTTTGGCTTTGACAGCCGGTACGTAATAATCTTGGTCCCCGAAATCTGAGAGGAAAGTAACCAATGCCATAAGAGCAAGTCTATTAAAATTGTGTAATTTTGTTTGTAAGGGGTCGAACAAAAATAGAAATTTTCTTCTTTTGCCCTTGTGGCTTATCAAAATCAAAAATCAGTTTGGTCGAAAAAGTAATTACATTAGAACATATCCCGTTGCCTGAATTTTTGGGTGCTGCCAATGAAAACATCAGGCAACTTTCACAGGCTTTTCCCCAAAGTAAAATCATTTCCAGAGGGAATGAAATCCGTATTCAGGGAGGTGCTCCGGAAATTCTCCGGATTAATGATGTGATCAATTTGCTCTTGGAGCACTTTGACCGATTTGGTCATCTCACTCCCGAAAATGTCAAAGACTACCTCGATATGGAGGGGATACCTTTCGCAGAAGCCAGTAGAGATCAGGTGATTGTCTTTGGGAACAAAGGACTGGTCATCAAACCCAAGTCTCCCAATCAGCGAAAGCTGGTGGAAGCAGCGGCGAAAAATGATTTGGTTTTTGCCTTGGGACCGGCTGGGACAGGAAAAACCTATATCGCTGTAGCTTTGGCCGTGAGAGCTTTAAAAAATCGGGAGGTCAAGCGAATCATAATCACCCGCCCGGCAGTGGAGGCAGGGGAAAATCTGGGATTTTTGCCTGGAGATTTGCAGGAAAAATTGGACCCCTACCTGAGACCGATTTATGATGCCCTTCAGGACATGGTGCCACCCGAAAAACTCAAGTATTATCAAGAAACCCGGGTGATTGAGATTGCGCCTTTGGCCTACATGAGAGGAAGAACGCTCCACGATGCTTTTGTACTCCTGGATGAGGCTCAAAATACCACAAGTGAGCAGATCAAGATGTTTTTGACCCGAATGGGGCCTAATTCCAAGGTGATTATCACCGGGGACCAAACTCAGGTGGATTTGCCGGTACGCCAGAAATCCGGCCTATCCGAGGCATTAAGGATTCTCAAAGAGGTCAAGGGAATTGGTATTGTCAATCTAAGTGGAAAAGATGTCATCCGACACAAACTGGTGAAAGCGATAATCGAGGCCTACGAAAAAAATCAGGAGGAAAAAGATCAGCTGCGTCATGAGTCTCAGGGTCGAAAAAATCTTTGATACCTCCGTATTTGAAGAAGCCGTCAAAATCCGCGAACTGGTATTTGTAATTGAGCAGAAAGTAAGCAAAGCAGACGAGTATGATCAGTTTGAAGAAAGTTCGACTCATTTTCTCGCTAGATTAGACGGGAAACCAGTGGGGACGGCAAGATGGAGATTTACCGAGAATGGAATCAAGCTCGAGAGGTTTGCCGTGCTGAAGGAGGCTCGTGGAAAGGGAGTGGGGAAAGCTTTGGTCGAAGCTGTATTGAAGGATATCAGCTTGGATACAAATTCTAACGGAAAAGTAAAGTATCTTCATGCTCAATTAGATGCAATTCCACTTTACTCAAAATTCGGATTCAAAAAAGTAGGTGAAATGTTTGAAGAATGCCGCATTCAGCACTTCAAAATGCAATTGGCCTAATCCTTGTCGTATTTAGTTAACAAATTTTGAACAAATGAAAAAAATTTTCCTTTCTCTCCTTTTTGTGGGAATGACTGTCAGCATGGTCAATGCCCAGCAGGTGATTTCATCCTCCTCTTCTTCCAATCCCAACTTGGGTAATTTTGAAAATGAGGTAAAAATCAATTTCCTCAATTTGATCCTTTTGGGGTCTTTCGAGGTAGGTTACGAGCGTTTTTTGAGCGAAAATCATTCACTCGATCTTCAGCTCCATATCAATGACCGTTTTGGATACAACAGTCAGGGCAATGGTAAAAATTACAAAACCAACGCTGTACAGGCAGGCATGAATTTTTACTTTGGTGATAATTCCAACGGAAGATTTCATCTCTATCCGTTTATGAAGTTCCGGTTTGGGGACTTTGAGGAGCCGGGTGATGGAGGAGTAGTGATTACAGACATGACGGCTTTCATTTTTGGTGCAGGTGTGGGGTATAAATTTGAAGTTTCCGAACAATTTGCCTTTGGACCCTATGTTAGTGTTGCCAGAAATTTCAGCGAAGCAGTGAATGATAAATTCGCCTCAATTGAACTCAATGGAGGCTTTAGCCTTGGATATCGATTCTAAGATCAATGAATCGATAGGAAAAGAGCCCGCTAGGGTTCTTTTTTTTGCCTAATTTTTATAAATTAAAGCTTTAATTTTTCAGATCATGAGATTTGGCGACTTTCCATTTTTACGCTATCTGCCCTTTTTGATAGCCGGAATTCTTCTCGGAAAGATTTTGCCGTTTCAGTTACTTTTTGCTCCAGCCCTTGTCCTATTGGAATCAATTTGGGTGGTTTATTTGATTTTCCTCTTTAAGAAAAACAGTGGATTTCGTCCCCCTTTTGCGCTTTTAGCCTATATCCAATTGATTTTGACCGGCTTTGCTCTTTCTCTTTGGAATCAAAAGTCCAATCCAGAACCTTTAAATTCATTTTCTCCTGAAGTCCTCGGCTACTTGGCAGAGGCTCAAAAATTTGATGCTGATAAGCCCAGTTCCCGGGAAAATCTGATGCGGATTCTTGCAATCAGGGACTCGAGCGGCTGGAAAAAGGGAGAAGGAAAGGTATTGGTCTACCATCAGGATACCGTTCGGATAAGTCCGGGTGACTTGGTTTTTATTTCCAAAACTCCAGAAATGATTGAACCTCCTGAATTTCCCAATGAGTTTGATTACCGGGACTTCTTGGCCAAAAAAGGAATCAATTATCGACAGTTTATCGGGAAGAACTTCAAGATTTTGGACGCTTTGCCGATTGGTTCCGGAAGATTTGCCAAGGATCGACTCAGGGACTCTTTTTCTCAGTTGATAAAAACCAAAGTTTCCTCGGCTTCTTCTCAGCAGATCGCTCAGGCCCTTCTTTTGGGACAAAAAGAAAACCTGGATAAAACCCTGCGGAATTCTTATGCAGAGACTGGAACCATGCATATTCTGGCCGTTTCAGGCCTGCATGTCGGGATCATTTATTTGGTTTTGCTTTTCCCTCTTCGCCTTATAAAGCTCAAAGGAAAACCCGAGAAAATGTATTTGATTGCTGTGATTGCGATTATCTGGATTTATGCGGCATTGACTGGCCTTTCTCCCTCAGTGGTCCGGGCTTCTACAATGTTTTCCCTGTTTTCGGTAGGGCAAATGAGGCAGCGGAGACCATCGATCTGGAATATTCTGGCTTTTTCTGCCATGATCATGATCGCTTGGGATCCTGATGTGCTGTTTGAAATCGGCTTTCAGCTTTCCTATGCCGCTGTAGCGGGGATTGTGGGTTTACAACCCCTGATTGTGAGATGGTGGCTTCCTCCCAACCGGATTTTAGAGTACTTCTGGCAATTGGCGGCGGTGAGTATAGCCGCCCAGTTGGCAACTTTTCCTCTTTCTGTATACTACTTTCATTTATTCCCCACCTATTTTCTTTTCGCCAATCTTTTGGTAGTACCCTTGGCTTTTCTGATCATGGCTGTTGGGTTGCCTTTCTTAGCTTTTGGCTGGATCGAGGGAATAGGAGAGGTGTTGGGTTGGACGATTGATCAATTGATCCGAATTCAGATTTGGGTGGCTGAGGGATTCCAAAGTTTTCCTATTGGGAGCTTTGACCGACTCACCATCTCCATTTCCGGAATGCTCTTGGTTTGGATGGTTCTTTTGATTTGGGGGAATTGGGAATGGGGAGACCGAAGGAAGTTAACCGCACTTTTAATTTTTGCTTGGGCTTTTTGGATTGCTGATGGATTGGTCCTCGAATGGAGCAAGCCTTCCAGGTCTCTGTGGGTTTTTTCAGGGAAAAAAGGGCTTCTTTTCGAACTGCAATCCGGAAGCCAAACCTTGGTTTGGAATCAAAGCTTTCCTCCGGATCAGCTTGGCTTTGCTATCGATCCCAATCGTATTCAAGAAGGAAGAAGTTGCTATCCGGGATCTTTGAAAACAACCCATATAGATTCAATTTTTAGTGTTCCCGGATATGGTTTTTCTTTTTCTCCTGATCAAAAAAGGATTTTCTGGAATGGGGAAAAGCCTAGATCGATTCGCTATTTTAAAGGAATGGAAGAGAAATCAGATCAGATATCCACTGGCAGTTCCTTTGAAGAAAGTAGCTTTCAGGTGATTTTCTGAATTCTTTTTTGACCTTGGCATTTTCTGCCCCAACTTTATCCGAATAACCCAAATAGAATGGAAAAATTAGTACTTGCAGAGGTAAAAGACCGCATAGGTTGGGTCACGCTCAATCGCCCTGAGAAAAGAAATGCGATGAGTCCGGAGCTGATTGCATCGCTGTCAGGGGTACTGGATGAATTTGCAGCCAATACGGAGGTAAAAGTGGTGGTGCTGAAAGCTGAAGGAAAAGCTTTCTGTGCCGGAGCAGATTTGGATTACATCCGACAATTGCAAAATTTCAATTACAAACAAAACCTGGAAGACAGTCAAAAACTTCTCGAGCTGTTTTCTAATATTTATGAATATCCCAAGCCGGTGATTGCTCAGGTTCAGGGTCATGCTTTAGCAGGGGGTTGTGGTCTGGTCACGGTATGTGATTTTGCTTTTTCGGCCCCTGAGTCCCTTTTTGGATACACTGAGGTGAAAATCGGCTTTATTCCCGCCTTGGTTTCAGTGTTTCTTGCTGAGCAGATCGGGCAGGCCAAAGCAACGGAACTCTTGCTTTCCGGTGAATTGATTTCTGCTCAGAAAGCTGCGGAACTGGGGCTGATCTCTCAAGTGGTTTTGGAGGACTCTTTGGGAAAATTCACCGAGGATTTTGCTCAAAAGTTGATAGAATCCAATTCCGGTCTAGCCATGAAAGAAACTAAGCGTCTTCTTAGATCCCTTGGAAAGAAACAAAGGGATGAAGCGCTGAACGCCGCAGCAGAGGCCAATGCAAAGGCTCGTGCCAGTGAAGATTGTGTCCAGGGAATAGCCGCCTTTTTGTCTAAAACCAAGCCCAATTGGTAAGTGGAAGATCAACTGAGTCATATTCTCAAGCAGGTTTTTGGATTTGAGGACTTTCGTCCGGTCCAAAAGCAGGTGATTGACTCGGTTATTTCCACTCGGGACACCTTGGCCATTTTGCCTACCGGAGGTGGAAAAAGTCTATGTTATCAGATTCCGGGATTGGCTAGACCGGGGATTTGTCTGGTCGTCTCTCCCTTGATTGCCCTGATGAAAGATCAGGTAGACAACCTGAAAGCAAAAGGAATCAAAGCGGCAGCGATATTTTCAGGGATGAGCAGCAGAGAAATTGATACCACGCTGGATAATTGCATCTATGGAGACTACAAGTTTCTGTACGTTTCTCCCGAACGATTGAAAACCGAGCTGTTCATCGAGCGATTCAAGCAGATGAATGTCAATCTGATTGCTGTCGACGAAGCGCACTGTATTTCTCAATGGGGCTATGATTTTCGCCCCAGCTATCTGGAAATTGCCAAAATCCGGGCCTATCATCCCCGAGTCCAAGTCCTTGCACTTACCGCCTCAGCGACCCCTGAGGTAGCTAGGGATATTCAGGAAAAGCTGGAAATGAATTCCCCGAAGGTAATTCAGCAGAGTTTTGCACGAAAAAATCTCAGTTACAGTGTCCGGCAAGTGGAAAACAAACTGGAGAAAGGAGTGGAGATTCTGAACAAGATTCCCGGCACGGCGATTTGGTATGTGCGAAATAGGCAGGGTACCCATCAGATAGCAAAAAGTCTTCAACAGCTCGGAATCTCCGCTTCCCCGTATCATGCCGGCCTTTCCAATGAAGAACGTTCGTCCAGACAGGAGGCATGGAAAAAAAATCAAATCAGGGTGATGGTCAGTACCAATGCTTTTGGAATGGGCATTGACAAACCGGATGTTCGGGTGGTTTTGCATAGTGATCTGCCGGAAAATCTGGAAAACTACTACCAAGAAGCCGGACGGGCAGGGAGGGATGGGGCCAAAGCCTTTGCCGTGCTGATGGCAAATGAACAGGATTTTGAACAGGTGATGAATCGATCGGCTCTAGTCTATCCGCCGATCGAATACCTTCGGAAGGTCTATCAGTGCTTGGCCAATTATTTTCAGTTGGCAGTTGGCACCAATCTGATGAGCAGTTTTGATTTTGTGATTTCGGATTTTTGTGACACCTACCAGTTGGGGGTTTTGGAGACCTTTTATGCGCTTAAAGTACTCGAAGAGGAGGGATTTATTGAGCTGAGTGAGAGTTTTTATGTCCCCTCCAGGATTCATTTTTTGGTCAATCCTACCCGGCTTTATGAAGTTCAGATTGCCCATGCCAAGCTTGATCCGGTCATCAAAGTGCTCCTGAGGACTTACGGTGGTAATCTTTTTTCCGAATACCTCAAAATTCAGGAAAACAAATTGGCCAAAGTGCTTGAGATGAAGGAATCCGAGCTAGTCAAAGCTTTGCGTCAGCTCCACCAAATGGAAGTGCTGGACTACGATCAGAAAAAGGATCAGCCCCAACTCACTTTTCTGACTCAGCGATACGACGCGGGCAAGCTTCCGCTCAATTTTCAGCGAATCCAAGCTCGAAAGGAGCTCACTATGGAGAAAGCCAAAAGTATGGTGGAATATGCCCATCAGGGCAGAATATGCAGATCAAGATTTATTCAGGGTTATTTTGGGGAGTCAAGCACAGCAGATTGTGGGATTTGTGATGTTTGTCTTTCAAAGAAAAAAGCCAAGATTCCCGAAAAAGTAGAAGATTGGCTCACTGAGAAAATTTTGGAAACTTTAGCTCAAGGCGGTGAGTTAAGTGAAAGTGATCTTTTGGAAAAGATCAATAAACCCGCTACTCCTCCTCATCTCCAACTTGTCCGTCAATTGATCGATCAGGGAAAGATCACCAAAACCAAGGAGGGAAAACTGAAATTGATCAATCATGGCTAATTTCCTCGATGATTTATTCAAGAAACTTTTCAAGCCTTCGGAAAATACCCCGATGAAGGTGAAGGAAAACTTTGTCATCCAAGAGGAAGATCAAAAAGATCTGGATGAGTGGATGGAGTCTGCCGAGTGCCAGCGGTTTTTTGATCTGATATTCAGAAACTATCATTTCAAGCGAACCCAAATCAACGAAAGACCACAAGTTCACATTATGCAGTCTCCCTATGCCAACGGATTTGCGGTGACCTACGATGAACCCTTCGATTTTCAATCCTTTTCCAGGATTTTCTTGGCTTTTAGCCGTCGTATTTTAGCTTTGGGATATCATCAGGTCAGTTTGGATCGAAAATTTGAAGAAATCAACGAACAGGTAAAGGTGACTGAGAAATTTTATTTCAAACCGCCTTTGCAAGTGCCCAAAGAAGGGGAGTTGATTTCTCAGCTTTTTGGAAATGTGGCCTTGGAAAAAGTCTCGATTGACAATCAACCCAGCTATATCAAATGCCTGGCGACGGTATATTCCGATCGCCTGTACCAGGATGCCGGCTCCTTCGATCAGCTGTTGGATGGCATCTTCAAAAAAAACAACAATGGATAGACTCAGTCTGAGAAATCAACTTCAGGTATACAGAACACCCTACGAGGAAGAATCCCCCTTTATTGCCGATTTTCTGGAATTGACCCAAGACCCCTTGGCTTACAAAAGAGAAAGGCTGGCGGGCCACTTTACTGCATCTGCCTGGATTGTCAATAAGAAACGAACCCATACACTTTTAACCCTGCATCGCAAGTTGGGCCGATGGTTGCAATTGGGAGGCCATGCCGATGGAAACGAGAATCTGATCGAGGTGGCGATGAAAGAAGCACAAGAAGAAAGCGGTCTTCGAAGCCTGCGTTTGGTGGATTCCACCATATTCGATCTGGATAAGCATATCATCCTGGAGCGTCCCCACGTGCCCGAGCATTTTCATTTCGATGTTCGCTATCTGTTGGAAGCGGATATTCAGGAGCCCTTGCAGATTTCTGAGGAGAGCATTTCTTTGGCTTGGATCGCTTTTGACTCGGTAGTGGACATGATCGGATACAATCCCTCCATATTGAGGATGTTGGAAAAGACAAGCAAATCAGAAATATTACTTTAATGCCTCAGGTTAATCCCGCAGAAATCCGCTCTGCTTTTTCTTTTTCAAAGCCCATCCAAGTCCGCTTTTCCGATATTGACGGATATCTCCATGTGAATAATGGCATCTATTTTAGCTATTTTGAGCATGCACGGGCGGTATTTCTCTATGAAGCCTGTGGCTGGAACGTGCTGACTGTGGGGACTGTGGTCGGTCGGGTAGAGATTGATTACCTTCGTCCCATCCATATGGAAGATCAGGTGGAGGCCTTGGTCAAATGCACCCGGGTTGGAAATTCCTCCTTTGACTTGGATCAATACCTGGTGGGAAAAAATGCCGCCGGGGAAGAATTGGTCTTCGCAAAATGCAAATGCGTTTTGGTCTCTGTGGATATGAAAACCATGAAACCGGTACCGGTTCCTCCCGAATACCGAACCAAATTGGAGCACTCCTAAGCCCAATTGCCTATCTTTGCGCAAAAATTACCCTCCCGTGAGAAAAATCTGGTTGATTACATTGCTTTTTGCAGGCCTGTTTGCATGCAGCCCAAGTGAAGATGAATTGATGCAAAAAGGCCTGGAAAACATGGATTCCCAAGCTTGGTCAGATGCCGTTCGCATATTTGACCAATTGCTGGAAAAAAATCCTACCAATGCCACCGCACTTAATGCCAAGGGAGTTGCGCTTTTCCAACAAGGAAAAATTCAGGAAGCGATTCCTGTTTTTGACCAAGCCATCACGGCTGATTCGACCAGTTACAAGCCTTGGTTTAATCGGGGAAATGCCAAAATGGAGCTGGAGAAATACAAGGAAGCCCTAGCCGATTTCAATATTGCTAGTGCCTTGGACGCCAGTCAGACGGATATTTTTTTCAACAGGGGTACCGCTCTGCTGAATATGGAGGAATACGAAGACGCGCTCTTGGATTTTCAGGCTGTGCTGGAGTCAGACCCCAATCAAGCGGATGCACATTTTCGAAAGGCAAAGGCTGAATTGGGCTTGAACGACCCTCTCCACGGACTGGAGTCGCTCACCAACACCGTCAATCTGGACCCGAAAAACGCCGAGGCTTACTACCTTTTGGGAGTGACCCGTATGAGTGCTTTGGGACAGAAAAGCGAAGGTTGTGCTGATCTGAAAATGGCTCTTTCTTTGGGCTATACCCAAGCGGAAACCTGGATCAAAGACTTCTGCGAAGACTAAGCCATGGCTGAAATCGGAAAGGATATTGCTCTGGCTCAATCTTTTTTGAAGAATGGGCAGCTCGTAGGTATTCCCACCGAGACTGTCTATGGTCTTGCCGGCAATGCCTTGAATCCTGAATCAGTTGCTTTGATTTTTGAGACAAAAAATCGCCCCAGTTTTGATCCGCTGATCTTACACACCTCTTCTTTGAATAGAGTAGAGGATTTTGTTATGGATTTTCCGGAAAGGCTGAAAAAACTTGCGGATTCCTTTTGGCCTGGGCCACTGACCTTGCTTCTGCCGAGAAAGCCCATTGTGCCTGATTTGGTAACCTCGGGATTGGAGCGGGTAGCTGTTCGGGTGCCCAAGCATCCCCTGACCTTGACTTTGCTGGAATCTCTTGATTTCCCTTTAGCTGCTCCCAGTGCCAATCCTTTTGGCTACATCAGTCCGACCACTCCTGCCCATGTAGAGGCTCAATTGGGAGATAAGATTCCTTACATACTTGATGGAGGGGCTTGCGAAGTAGGCTTGGAAAGTACGATAGTGGGTTTGGAAGGAGATGACGTGGTGATCTATCGATTGGGAGGATTGGATATTTCAGAAATTGAAAAGCAAATCGGTCCCATAAAAGTGAAAGACCATAGTTCCAGCAATCCTTCCGCCCCGGGTCAGCTGGAGAGCCATTATGCGCCGAGAAAGCCCTTTCTACTGGGGGATTTGGAAAAGCTCATTTCTGAAAAGAAAGAAGAAAGAGCATTGTTTGGGGTGCTGAGTTTTTCAAAGCATTTTCCCGGAGTAGAAAATCAGTTCATTTTGAGTGAAAAAGCTAGTCTTCAAGAAGCCGCCAAAAATCTTTTTGCAGCTATGCGTAGTTTAGATCAAAGCAACGCCGAAATAATCTTAGCAGAGCTGATGCCGGAAACAGGATTGGGAAGAGCAATCAATGACCGGTTGAGAAGAGCTGCAGTCAAATAACTTCGAAGTATAATTTCGATGTCTTCCTCAAAAGACAAATTTTTCAATCTTTCAATTTTTGAATCTTCCAATCATCCTATCCATTCAATCGATTACGGAATCCCAAGCCAAAGAATTAGCAAATTGATCATGGGCAAAGGGCAAGATTTGCATGAAATTGGCTTAAATTCAAACTCTTTTTAAAAGATAAAATTGAAAAACCATTAAACTAATCTTATGAGTTCAACCGTAAATAATGTCGATAGCCTGAGTTTTGCAGGGAAGAAAGCGCTCGTTCGAGTGGATTTCAATGTACCTCTGGATGAGAATTTCGCTGTCACTGACGATACCCGTATTCAGGCTGCAATCCCCACGATCAAGAAAATTTTGAAAGATGGAGGATCTGCTATTTTGATGTCTCACTTGGGTAGGCCCAAAGGTGGACCGGAGGATAAATATTCCTTGAAGCACATTGTGTCGGCAGTGGAAGCAGCTTTGGGACAAAAGATCAAGTTTGCAGGAGATTGTATTGGAGAAGAAGCGGTTAAGTTGGCGGCTGGTTTGGGATCGGGAGAGGTACTTTTGCTGGAAAACCTCCGCTTTTACAAAGAAGAGGAAAAAGGAGACAAGGACTTTGCAGGCAAATTGGCTAAACTAGGAGATGTCTATGTAAATGATGCCTTTGGTACAGCCCATCGGGCGCATGCATCCACAGCGGTGATTGCTGAGTTTTTCAAAGATAAGGTGGCAGGCTACCTCATGGAGTCCGAGTTGACCAATGCCGATAAGGTATTGGATAAAGCCGAAAGACCTTATACTGCTGTAATGGGAGGAGCCAAGATTGCAGACAAAATCCTGATAATTGAGCGTCTATTGGACAAAGTGGACAATCTGATTATCGGAGGTGGAATGTCTTACACTTTTGCCAAAGCCAAAGGTGGCCAAATCGGAACATCCCTTCTAGAAGCCGATAAAATGGATTATGTCCTCGAACTGATGGAAAAAGCCAAAGCAAAAGGAGTGAATTTAATTTTGCCGGTAGATACAGTCATTGCGGATGCCTTTGCCAATGATGCCAACCAAGACTTGGTAAGTAGCGGAGAGGTTCCAGATGGCTGGATGGGCTTAGATATCGGACCAAAGACCAGAGAGCTTTTCGGCAAAACCATATTGGAATCCAAAACTATCCTTTGGAATGGTCCAATGGGGGTTTTTGAAATGGAATCTTTCAACAAAGGAACAATTGCAATCGCTGAGTATGTGGCTCAGGCAACTCAAAAAGGAGCTTTCTCCCTGATCGGAGGAGGTGACTCAGCCGCTGCAGTGAATAAGTTTGGATTCACGGATCAGGTTTCCTATGTGTCCACCGGTGGAGGAGCTTTGCTGGAGCACATGGAAGGAAAAGTACTTCCTGGAGTAGCTGCTTTGGCAGAGTAATAAAAAATTTTATTCAACAGCGAAGAGGCTGTCTAAAAAGTGAAGTTTGTCACATTGAGCCTTAAATATTTCGCGAACATACAAAAAGGAAATGACGGGTAATTTGCCTTGGAGTAGGGTCATTGTCACTTTGAGCGGAGTCGAAACGTCCTCGACTCCGCTCGGACTGACTCAGGCTCCGTCCTTTTAATTCAAACTGTCATTGGTAGCACTTGAGTGACGAGAGTTTCGAAATCGAAGAGTCAGGCTGACAACGAAACGATTTAAGAGATAACATCTTAATTTTTTTGACACCAAAAGCCTCTCCAAAAGGGCAAACTTTGGAAAAGCTTAGGGTCAGAAATTCAACTCCACCATCACCGGAAAATGATCCGATGGGTATTTTTTTCCATAATTATCCGTCAAGATTCCATGGCGGAGAACCTCGATTTTCCCGGAAACGAAAATATGGTCGATAATTCCATCCGGCATTTTTTCCCAGTCAAAACCGGTAAATGTCCCTTTTGGACCGTAAGAAGGTATTTTTGAAATCAGACGGGCATCCTTCCAGTTGGTATTGGAAACGATGGTTTCATAGGCGGGATTGTCCGGAGTTACATTGAAGTCTCCCATCCAGATGACCGGAAGATTTTCGGTATTGATTTTTTGAATTTGTAAAGCGACTAGTTTACTGCTTTCCTCTCTAGCCAGCTGTCCGATATGGTCGTAGTGAATATTGAAGACATAAAACCTAGCCCCATCCTTACTTTTAAACCTTCCCCAAGTGCAAATCCGATTTAAGGATGCATCCCAACCTTTGCTTGGTTTTTCTGGAGTGGAAGAAAGCCAAAAAGTCCCCGAATCTTCCAATTGATATAAATCGGGGTCATAGTGAATCGGTGAAAACTCGCCTTTTTCCATGCCATCATCCCGGCCTACTCCGATGGATTGGTATCCCAAGCCTTCATTGATTTGCCTCAATTGATGAACCAAGGTTTCTTGAGTTCCAAAAAGCCCAATCTGATGAAACTGAATTAAATGAATGACATGGGGTGCCCGGTCTTTCCAAAGATTGCCCTCATCGTTGGGGTTGTCCCAGCGGATATTAAAGGTGGCAAAACGGTGGGTTTGAGCTGAAACAGGTCCCACTAACAAGAGGGAAAGTAATCCCACTAGCAGCGAGTGGATTAGGTTGGCTTTTGAGGTCATGATGAACTTATTCGTGTAAAAAGGCTTATTGATCTAGAAAACACATGCTATTTTAAAAGTATGAAAACCATTGATCCCAACGAACTCAAAACCCAAGATTTGCAGGCCATTTTGCAAGGGGCAGTAGCTCCTCGGCCGATTGCCTTTGCCAGTACGGTGGATTTGGAAGGAAATGTAAACCTCAGTCCGTTCAGTTTTTTCAATCTTTTCAGTGCCAATCCTCCGATTCTGGTTTTTTCTCCCAGCAGGAGAGTCCGTGACAATACCACTAAACATACCTTGGAAAATGTACTGGAAGTGCCAGAGGTAGTGATTCACGTCGTAGGGTTTGACCAGGTTGAGCAGATGTCTCTGGCCAGTACAGAATATCCTAAGGGGGTCAATGAATTTGAAAAGGCGGGACTGACAGCTGTTAAATCCGACTTGATTACTCCTCCTCGGGTCAAAGAGTCCCCGGTAGCTTTTGAGTGCCGGGTGAATGAGGTCAAACCCCTAGGTGATCAAGGAGGGGCCGGGAATTTGGTAATCTGTGAGATTCTCAGAATTCATCTGGATGAAAGGATTCTGGATGAGCATGGGGCTATAGATCCACACATTCTAGCACCTGTCGCCCGATTGGGAGGAAGTTGGTATTCCAGAATTACGCCGGATTCCCTTTTTCAAATCCCTAAACCCTTAACCAAGCTTGGAATCGGGGTGGACCAGATTCCCGAGGAAATCAGAAAAAGTCCTGTACTGACCGGAAACAATCTGGGACGCTTAGGAAATGTGGAACATTTACCCTCCCGAGAAGAAGTGGAGCAACTTTCCCGATCTTCAGAAGTTGAGGAAATGCGGATTCGATTCCAAAATGACCAAGATTCATGGACGGATCATTTGCACCGCTGGGCAAAAATGGAATTAGAAGCCGGAAATGTAGATAAGGCTTGGATGATTCTCCTTCAAAAGCCGTAAAAGTAAAACCCCTCAAATTCCGGAATTTGAGGGGTTTTTTTGGTTTAGAATACTTTGATTTACTTGATGGTAATATCTTGTGGCATCCGAACTTGCACTCCCTGATAGTGCTTGATTTTCTGGATTTTTTGATAAAGCGGATATTGGTCTCCAAGGTATACCTGAAGAAGTTTTGCCTGGACATTGTCGGAGAATGAGGTCATGAATTCCTCAAACCAAGGCTTTTGCTCAGGATAAAATACCACCCTGTAATCATCTCCTGCGTCGATTTTGGCAGCGGCAATTTCAATAGCCGTATCCAATCCACCCAAAACATCCACCAAGCCTCTGGCTTTGGCCTGATTTCCTGTCCAAACGCGTCCTGAGGCTACTTTCTTAACAGAATCAGGATGCATTCCCCGGCCTTCAGCCACTCTGGAAATAAAGGTTTCATATCCTTCTTCTATCGAGGATTGGATGATCATGCGCTCTACTTCGGTGGTTGGTCGGCCCGGATTCATAAAGTCAGAGAGCTCACCAGTAGCAACGACATCTGTGGTGATGCCCAACTTGTCGTTGATCAGTTCCTGGACATTAAACCACAAGCCAAAAATACCAATAGAACCCGTGATAGTATTGGGTTGAGCTACGATCGTGTCTGCTGGGGCTGAGATGTAATATCCCCCTGATGCGGCCACTTCTCCCATGGATGCAATTACCGGCTTCACTTTCTTGGCTTCGGTCAGCTCTCTCCAAATCACATCTGAGGCTAGAATAGATCCACCTGGTGAGTTGACACGAAGTACGATGGCTTTGATATTGTCGTCTTTGCGTGCTTTTCGGATTTCTTTGGCAAACTTCTCCGAGCTGATTACTCCCTCTGCGCTTCCACCGACAATTTCTCCTTCGGCAATGATGACGGCGATTCGATTTTTGGAGGTGATATTTTTTGACTTGGCCAAAGACGCCAAATCAGTAGCATTAATTCTGGAGATGTCTGCATCTTCCTCCAATCCCAGCTTTTCTCTCAGCTTAGCATGCGCTTGATCCTCGTAGAGCAACTCGGTAGCCAAGCCATAGGTCACTGCATCCGCAGGCTTTCTTACCAGCATTTGGGAATTGATTCTCATCAGGCTATCCGGCGTCATTTTCAGACTGCTCGCAATGAGATTCACAGCATGGGCATTGATGTCATCCAGAAAATATTGGGTCTGAAGTCTGTTTTCCGGGCTCATTTTGTCCAAAATGAAAGGCTCAACAGCACTTTTGAACTCACCCACACGGAAAACCTCAGGCTGGATTCCCACTTTTTCGAAGAAGCCTTTTAGAAAAATAGATTCGGAAGCGAGTCCGTTGAAGTCAATGCCTCCTAAGGGATTGAGGTAGATTTCGTCAGCTACAGAGGCCAAAAAGTAACCTCCTTCTCCGTAGGCTTCGTCATAGGCAATGATGAATTTTCCGGATTCTTTGAAATCAAGAAGTGCTTCTCTCAGGTCCAATAATCCCGCCTGTCCGGCCAAAATCAACCCGGTGTTGAGATAAATTCCCTTGATATTATCATTGGTTTTTGCTTCTGCGATTGCCTTCTTCAAATTGATCAAACCCGCATTCATTTGATTTCCGAAAGGGTTTCCGAGGCCACCAAAATCGAAGTCATTATCTGTGGTTCTTTCTACCAGCACCCTGCCATTGAGATTCAGGTGCAAAACTGTGTTTTCCTTCACTTTGACCTCTTTTTCGGAAGAGGAGGCAATGATCCCAATGATCCCAAAAAGGACGAGAAAACTGAGAATCGAAAAGACAAAAAGACCGATGATGACGGCCAATACGTTACCTAGAAATTTCATTTTTTATACTTTGTTTTTTTCTTTCTTTTTCAAATCCAATTTACTACAACTACAAAAGCAAATTAGTTTTGTGCAGTCTATTGGAATTTTAATTTGCCCAAAATTAACTCAAATTGGGCCGTGATTACAATCACCGAAGTGATAAGCGATGCAAACAGAGGTTGTGTTATGTTTAGGAGGGAACAAAGGTGACCGGGAAAAGTTGCTTTTTCGGGCAATTGAGTGTTTGAATGATCATTTCCAGCTCCTTCGGGTTTCCAAAATCTATGAAACAGCGGCTTGGGGAGGAGTGGCAAAGGGGGATTTTTTAAATCAGTTGGCCATAATCTCCACCGGACTCGTTCCTGAAGATGTTTTGGATATCCTCCAAGAAATTGAGCGGGATTTGGGGAGAAAACGGGAAGATCCCTGGGGCGACCGAACCATGGATATTGACATCCTGTATTACGGAGATCGAAAGATTGAAAATGAGAGACTCTCCGTGCCTCATCCTTTTATTGCCGATCGGAGATTTGTGCTAGTCCCCTTGGCAGAGCTTCTTCCTCACTTTAGAGATCCTCTATTAGGTAAAACTCCCCTGGAAATGCTTCAGGAATGTGGTGACCCCAGCGAGGTGAAGCTTTATAAAAAATAAATCCCGCTTGAAAGGCGGGATTCTTTTTTGATTACAGGCCTGACACTTCGGCTTCAGGATGGATTTTTTTGACCAGCCCTTGGAGAACCTTTCCCGGTCCGCATTCTACAAATTGGGTGGCTCCGTCTTTTACCATGTTTTGTACTGATTGAGTCCATTTGACAGGAGCAGTAAGCTGAGCGATGAGATTCTGCTTGATGGTCGCCACGTCGGAGACTGCTGTCGTACTTACATTTTGATAGACCGGACAGGATGGGGTATGAAATTCAGTTGCTTCAATCGCTTTTTGGAGTTTTTCACGGGCAGGTTCCATAAGGGGAGAGTGAAAAGCTCCTCCCACAGGAAGAGGGAGTGCCCGCTTGGCTCCTGCAGCTTTCATTCGTTCGCAGGCGATTTCAATTCCTTTGTTAGTGCCTGAGATGACCAGCTGCCCGGGGCAGTTGTAATTGGCCGGAACGACTATTTCTTCTACCTCCGAACAGATTTCCTCTACCTTTTCGTCAGCCAGTCCGAGGATAGCAGCCATGGTGGAGGGGTTGATTTCGCAGGCTTCCTGCATGGCCAATGCTCGCTGATAAACGAGTTTGAGGCCGTCTTCGAAGGAAAGGGTGCCATTGGCAACTAGGGCTGAAAACTCCCCCAAGGAATGTCCGGCGACCATGTCCGGAGCAAAATCAGGAGTGGTTTTGGCCAAAATAACCGAATGCAAAAAGATAGCAGGTTGGGTCACTTTGGTCTGTTTTAGCTCTTCGTCTGTTCCATCAAACATGATGTCGGAGATCCGAAACCCCAGGATTTCGTTGGCCTGCTCAAAGAGCGCTTTGGCTTCTGGGTTTTCCTCATAAAGTGATTTTCCCATCCCTGAGAATTGGGCGCCTTGACCCGGAAAAACAAATGCTTTCATGTGTTTTTGTTAACGATTTTAACCCTCACCTAAAATCTAAATAAGTGTCTAGAGCTCCATGAACTTGGCTTATCCCTTGGGCTAGATTTCACTGGGAAGGGTAGGTTTAAGGGGCAAATATAGGCGATTTTACTTCCTCCACCCATTACATCAGCTGATCGACCAGCTTGAAGTGGTCATGGATGATGGCTTTATTGTTTTCTCCCAGCCATCGGATAAAGGCTTTGATAGCAGGGGGGTGATTTTTTTGCTTTAGCCAAATCAGCTTCCAATCAGCAAGGAGAGGAAGTCCTTCAAATTCCAGAATCTCAATCCGCTTGTCATAAATCTCCTGATGCATGGAAAAAATAGAGAGGACTGAAACTCCCAATCCAGCCATTACGGCCTGCTTTACAGCCTCATTGGTTGCCAATTCCAGTTTGCTTTCCAATTGAATGTCTTTCTCGTTGAAAAAGGCCTCCATTTTTGTCCGGGTTCCGGATCCTTTTTCCCGGAGGACAAAGGGGATTTTGTGCCAGTTTCCTTCATTGATTTCTTTTTGATACAGCTCTTTTTTCTCCGGGGAACAGGCGAGGTACCATTTATTTTCGGCAATGGTGATGCTCTCCAAATCCATGTCCTCTGGCCATACAGAAACCAAAGCCAAGTCTGTGGTATTTTCCTGTAGATGGGATAGTACCGTAAACCGGTTGGACACTTCCAAGCTGATTTCTACATGAGGATGGATTTTCATGAAATCGGCCATCAGGTAGGGTACTAAATATTTTCCGGTGGAAACGGATGAGATTCTCATTTTTCCTCCCAAAAGGCCCTTCAGCTCCAGCATTCGTTGTTGAATCTGTTCCAATTCCGAAAAAATCCGATCAGCAGTATCCACCAACTCTTGACCAAATTCAGTGATATGGATTTTTTTTCCGATGATCTCTGTCAGCGGGACATCAAACTGTTCCTGTAGATTTTTGAGCTGAATGGATACACCAGGCTGAGTAAGGTTCATCACCTTGGCTGCTTTGGTGATGCTCTGATGCTTGGCTACAATCTGAAAGGCCCGAAGTTGTTGGAGAGAAAAATTCATAAATTATTTTAATTTAAAAACCATTACGTATTGAAATTTATTATGGTTTGTTTTTTTTAAAAAATTCTCGCCTGATATTTGGGCCATGGATTTTCAAATTTTGATTAACAACCTCACGAATCCGAGTTTGCTCTTTTTCGTTTTGGGGATTTTGGCGGTGAGGTTCAAAAGCGATCTGGAAATACCCGGCAGCAGTGCCAAGTTTATCGCGCTATATCTGATGCTTTCGATAGGATTCAAAGGTGGGCAGGAATTATCCCACAGTGAGTTTGATTCGGGGATTCTTTGGGCTTTGGTCTTCGGCTTGTTTCTATCTGCTTCTATTCCTTTTTATACTTTTTTTATTCTTAAGAAAAAACTAGGAGTCGCCAATGCTTCTGCAATCTCGGCTTCCTACGGCTCCATTTCTGCGGTGACTTTTGTGGCGGCAGTAGCCTTTTTGGACGCACAGGGCACTACCTTCGGAGGGCATATGGTAGCGGTAATGGCTTTGATGGAAGCTCCTGCAATTATCTCAGGGGTGATCTTGCTAAGGAAATATTCCGAACAAAAACCAGAAGGCGGGCTGAAAAAAATCATCATTCATGCTTTTACCAATGGTTCCGTATTGCTGATTTTGGGAAGCTTGGTGATTGGCTTGATCGCAGATGAAAAGCAGGCAGAGGGAATCAAGCCCTTTGTGACGGATATTTTCAAGGGGTTTTTGGCTGTATTTCTTTTGGATATGGGAATCAACAGTGGGCGAAAGCTAAAGGCCTTTTTCAAAACCGGCTATTTTTCTACCGTATTTGCCATAGTCATTCCCTTAATCAATGGCTGTGCAGTTGCATTTTTGACTCATTGGATTGCACCAGGGGTAGGGGATCGGTTGATTTTCTCTATTCTGGCTGCTTCGGCCTCCTACATTGCAGTACCTGCGGCTATGAAGCTGGCCAATCCGGAGGCTGACGAAGGATTGTACGTTCCCATGGCTTTGGCCATTACTTTCCCTTTCAACATTACTTTGGGTATGCCGATTTATTGGATGATTATCCAAGCTTTTTGAAAAAAATCAGCTGATGAATTTTGCTTTTTCTTCAGGTGAGGGAAGTCGGCAGGTGTTTTTTTTACCAAACCATCGGTATCGATTCTTTCCTATCCAATCGTAAATGGGGTCACGGAAAAAGGAAGGAATGAAGATCAAGGGATATAGCAAAGGCCAAAGTCCGGAAAGGTGTTTGGCAATCTTGAGGGCTCCTGTACTTCTGAAGTACGCCTTATCTCCTTCGATCAAAACCAAAGAATCCAGATAATCTCCTGTGATTTGGAGCTTTTCAAGTAAGGATTTCCCTGCTTCACTTTGCAATGCCCCAACCAAAAAACGATTGTTTTTGTCTCGTTTTAGGATGAAATCGATTGAGGTATTGCAAAGATTACAGACTCCGTCAAAGAGAATGACTGATCTGCCTTCGATCATCTCAGGATTTGAATGGTGCCTTTCAATTCTCGCTCTCGGCGACTTGGATCCAAAACATCAAAGAATACCTTCCCGGAGTAGAAATAGGTTCCAGCCGGCAGATCGTTTCCATTGGAATCTCTTCCATCCCAGCGAATGAAGATATCATTTTCATTGCTTTCTAAGCTATTGTACCGGAATACCTCCGCTCCCCATCGATTGACGATGAAGATTTCTACTCCCGTAACAAATCTAGGACAAGCGGAGAAGGGATTATCAAAGGCGATAAAGGTATCGTTGTTTCCGTCTCCATTCGGAGTGAATGCATTGGGTAGGTTATATACAGGACAATTGTCTACGCAGACCACATTGCTAGGCTCACTTTCGTTGCCCGATCTATCCACTGCGGTGATATAATAGCAGCCTCGATAGTTAGGAAGATTGGTAAGGGTGGCATTAAGAGTGAGGTTGGAATATTCGCCCACCAGATTGAATACCCCTTCTTCTCCGTCTGGAGTGAAATACAAGCGATAGCCGCTGAGTTCATCATCACAATTTCCTGAGAAATCCGGTTCCCAGCTCAGTTCATGCTCGAAGGTATTGGAATTGCAGGGCTGTTCTGCAACGTAGGCGGAGCATTCAGGACCTTCGAAAGTAAGCACCGGAGGACATGGAAGCCTATCGTCATCCGGTTTGGCACAGATGATTTGTGACTTGTTTTCCAAGGGGTAGGTGATTCTGTCCACATTGTAACTTCCCTTGGTCACTACGAAATAGCAGTATTCTGTGTCTCTGTCCAAGGGCATCCCGTTAAATCGTCCATCATCCAAGTAGGAAAAACCTTGAGTGGTGACGTCTACTTCCGCAATTTTTTCAAAGGTATCCTCATCCGTTGCTTCCGGATCGGTTCTGTTTCTCCAAACCTCGTGAGGGAATTGGGCTACCTGATTGTTCCAAGGCACCTGAAAGGTCCAATTCAGTTCGATGGCCTGATTGATTATTGTCGGTTCCAGCCTGACTGAAGATGCGGACGAGGAGGTGTCTATTTTTATGTTTTGATCCAAGAGCACTACCCGGTAATTGTAAACGAGGTTTTCAGTATTCAGTCCGGTGTCGGTAAATAAGGTGTCGGAAGTGATCCCCAAGCTGACTTGATTCTGATTTCCTTCAAATCCATCACTCCTGAGCAATTCATAGGTGTAAGGTCCCGGAAACTGAGTCACATCGATATCATAGGGAGGAGTCCATTTGACAAAAACCTCCCCATCGGTTTCATCGGTTTCTTCCACACTAACATTGGTAATGATGGGGACATCCACATCGATTGTGATGCAAATTTCTTCAGAGACTACACTGAGGCCTGATCTAGGCACTGGAAATGCAGCTACCAATCGGTAGCAATAAGTATTTCCGGGGGCGAGCCCCTCTCCTCCATTGAGATCTTTGAACTTGAAGGTGTTCATGTCGGTAATACCGACAAGCTCATATCCCGGACGAATCCCTGTTTCACAGGAATCTGGCTGATAGGGATCTGAGTTGATTCTTCTCCAAACCTGCATTTCCTGTGCAGTAGCCGCACAGGTGTAGGGATCCCACGAGAGTTCAGCTGTTCTGCCTGGCATTTGTTCAATTTGGTCCCATACCGGTGGAGGACCGATTACTTTGATTCTCCAAGTTTTGATATCTACGAGCTTGGGCCCCGATCGAGGCTGATCTGTGATTCTCACTCTCACATCGTATTCTCTTTCTCTCACATGGCTGCAGACCGTCTGCCAGGTGAAATTGACAATTCCAGGCTGAGGTTGGAACATACTTTCAGGAGAATAGGTGGCTGGGGATGTATTGATCTCCATCGGTTCTCCAAAAACTTCAATTTTGATCGGGTCTCCATCCGGATCCTGACCCTGGATTATTTCTTCGATCAAGGTACCGGCCACAACACAGAGATCAGGGGGCAAGATCAGTTCGGGACGCCGGTTGTTGGAGTTTTCGATGATGATCTGCATGTCCCGCACCACGTAACCGATCTGTTCAAATTTCCCGTTGATTTTTCTCCACTCGATGATTCGAAAGGCAACGTTGAATTGACCGGCTGTGCCCGGAGCATCCCAAATCAAATCTCCAAATACCGGATCTATTCCGAAAAGTGCCGGAGTGGCACCTGATTCCTGCCGTGTACTGAATTCGGGTACATTGGGATCACGGTAGTTGTTTACTTCTCTTTGGAAAGCCTGCTTGGGGATGTCTAGCGCATAGGATAGGCTGTCTCCATCTGGGTCATAGGCTCCCGGATTATGAATATAGCGCACGTTTACCGCTCCATTGTCTACCGGGGGAATGGTGAGAATTGGTGAATTATTTACTCCGATAAATGGGTCGATGTTGATCTCGGTCTCCACATAAAAAGGAGTGTCCACCGAATTGTCCATGTTCAGGGTCAGATCATTTCTGTTGAATTCCTGAAACCTGATTTTGTATTTTCCAGGTCCTTGAAACGTGTGCTCGATGACGAAGGTATTCTTTTCGATCAAGTCACCTACATCTTCCACGAAGGAAAAGCTACTTTCTGTATTCAACTGCACTTCCCTACCGTCTCCAAAATTGATTGTGCCTGGACCGAAGACTACACTGGACCGGGTGTCTGTATAGCCTACCACGGTAATTTTGTAGGTTAAACTTTGTACGGAAATCCGCTCTGCAATGATCTCACCTGCCCTGATGTGGGTGGCAAAAGACTCATGGATCATCCCAAGCAGAAATAGGAAAAATGTGAAAATCGAAAGTTTAAGCTTCATGTGGGTTTGCTTTGGTCTTTGTTTGTGAAAAACGCCGTTACAGCAGTAAAAGTTACTTCATATAACGGAGTAATTTTTCATTTCTTCTGATTCGAAGGGAAGAAAAGAGAATTTTTGGAGTTTTTCGAACAATAAAAATAAACAGGCTGTTGGCAATAATACGAATGAAGGGAAAAAAGCTTAGGAATATTATTATTTAGAAACAATTAAAATAAGCGCATGGAACTCGATTGCATTGTTTGCTAGTCTGCTCCCCTTTAAATTTGGCCTCAAATTAATGCAAAAGAAATTCGTTCTAAACTAATCGCATCACTTGTATGAGTTGGGTTACAAAAACCTTGAGTAGTACCTTAGGTAGAAAGTTGATCATGGCCTTGACCGGTTTGTTTTTGATTCTGTTTCTGACAGGTCACGTATCCGGTAATTTGCTTTTGTTCAAAAATGACGGTGGAGAGGCATTTAATATATATGCCAAGTTTATGACTACCAATCCGGCAGTTAAAATTCTCTCTTATCTGACCTACATCTCTATTATTGGTCACGTCATCTATTCCATTTTCTTGACCAAACACAACAAATCAGCAAGGCCGGTAGGTTATGCCGAATCCAAGGCAGCAACTAGCAGTACTTGGTCTTCCAGAAATATGGGAATCTTGGGTACGATCATTTTGGTATTCCTGGTTGTTCACTTGCAGGGTTTTTGGGCCAAAATGCACTGGGGTGAGATGCCCATGGTTACCATCGAAGGAGAAGAATACAAAAATTTGTTTCTAATAGTAAGTGAAGCCTTCAAGCAAGAGTGGCTGGTGGCCCTTTACGTGATTTCCATGGGATTTCTAGGATTTCACCTTTCCCACGGATTCGCTTCTGCTTTCCAAACCTTAGGCCTGAATCATAAAAAGTATTTACCTGCTATCAAGGCGGTGGGTCAGTTTTACTGCATTGCAGTTCCGATCCTATTCGCCAGCATGCCTTTATATATTTACTTTACTAGTTAATCCATAGTCCCGTATGATACTAGATTCCAAAATACCTGCTGGTCCATTGGCCGAAAAATGGACAAAGCACAAGTTTAACAGCAAGCTGGTCAATCCGGCAAACAAAAGAAAATACGATGTCATCGTAGTGGGTACAGGCTTGGCAGGCGCCTCTGCTGCAGCCTCGTTAGCGGAGTTGGGATACAATGTCAAGGCCTTTTGTTTCCAGGACAGCCCTAGAAGAGCGCATTCAATTGCTGCTCAGGGAGGGATCAATGCTGCCAAGAACTACCAGAATGACGGTGACTCTGTATTTAGACTATTCTATGACACGATCAAAGGCGGTGACTACCGGGCAAGAGAAGCCAATGTCTACCGACTTGCCGAAGTGTCTGTAAAAATCATTGATCAATGCGTGGCCCAAGGAGTGCCTTTTGCCAGAGAATATGGAGGGCTATTGGCCAACCGCTCATTCGGTGGGGCTCAGGTATCCCGAACATTTTATGCACGGGGCCAAACCGGACAGCAATTGTTATTGGGTGCCTATTCTGCGCTCAGCCGTCAGGTAGCGAATGGAAAAGTAAAGCTTTACCCAAGAACAGAAATGATGGATGTGGTCGTCATTGATGGCCATGCAAGAGGGATAGTGACCCGAAACCTCATCACAGGTGCAGTCGAAACCCATGCAGCTCATGCAGTTTTGCTTTGCACAGGTGGATACGGAAACGTCTTCTTCTTATCAACCAATGCAATGGGTTCCAATGTGACAGCGGCTTGGAGAGCTCACAAGCGCGGTGCTTACTTTGCGAACCCTTGCTTTACCCAAATTCACCCGACTTGTATCCCCGTGTCAGGTGACCATCAGTCCAAGTTGACTTTGATGTCTGAATCTCTCCGAAATGACGGTAGAGTATGGGTGCCTGCCACTAAAGAAACCGCTGAAAAACTCAGAAAAGGTCAGATTAAGGCTAATGACATCAAGGAAGAAGACAGAGATTACTTTTTGGAAAGAAAATATCCTTCCTTCGGTAACCTTGTTCCCCGTGACGTGGCTTCCCGAAATGCCAAGTATGTCTGTGACGAAGGACGTGGAGTCAATGAAACCGGGGAAGCGGTGTTCTTGGATTTCCGTGACGCGATCAAGCGGGACGGAAGAAATATCATTGAGCAGAAATACGGCAACCTCTTCGATATGTATAAGCAAATCACAGGAGAGGATCCCTATCAGGTGCCAATGATGATTTATCCAGCGGTCCACTACACCATGGGTGGTCTTTGGGTAGATTACAATTTGATGACGACCGTTCCGGGGCTGTATGCATTGGGAGAAGCTAACTTCTCTGACCACGGAGCCAACCGATTGGGAGCTTCAGCTCTCATGCAGGGATTGGCAGATGGATACTTTGTGATTCCTTACACTGTAGGAGACTATCTCGCTCAAGTGCCGCCAAAGAAAGTGGATGAAAATCACCCTGAATTTGCCAAGGCTAAAGAAGAGGTTCAGAATAGAATAAAGACTATTCTATCCATTAATGGGTCTAAGACAGTGGATTATTTCCACAAAAAACTTGGCAAAATCATGTGGAACGAATGTGGCATGGCTCGAACAGCAGAAGGCTTGAAAAAAGCAAAAGCTGAGATTCAGGCCTTGAAGGCTGATTTTTGGAAGGATGTGAAAGTATTGGGGACCAATGAGGAATTGAATCAATCCCTTGAAAAAGCCCACAGAGTAGCTGATTTCCTTGAATTGGGTGAATTGATGGTGGATGATGCATTGAATAGAGAAGAGTCATGCGGTGGCCACTTCCGTGAAGAATTTCAGACTCCAGAGGGTGAGGCCCTTCGTGATGACGAAAACTTTGCATACGTAGCCGCTTGGAAATACGTCGGAGAGGGTACTCAGGAAGAGCTTTACAAGGAGCCGCTTGAGTTTGAAAATGTGAAGTTGACCCAGCGTAGTTATAAATAATCATTTGACAATAATTCATAGCTAGAAATATGAAATTGACATTAAAAATTTGGAGACAGAAGAATAACTCAGACAAGGGAGGTTTTGCGACCTACCCTGTGGATGGGATTTCAAAGGACATGTCTTTCCTAGAGATGTTGGACGTGCTGAATGATCAATTGACCGAAAAGGGGGAAGACCCGGTTCACTTTGATCACGATTGCCGGGAAGGGATCTGTGGCATGTGCTCCTTGTATATCAATGGTAAGCCTCACGGTCCCTTGCAGACCACCACTTGCCAGCTGCATATGCGGTCTTTCAACGACGGAGAGACCATTACGATAGAACCTTGGAGAGCCAAAGCTTTTCCGGTAGTCAAAGACCTGGTGGTAGATCGCTCGGCCTTTGACCGAATCATCCAAGCCGGTGGATATGTATCTGTAAACACAGGGGGGGTGCCGGATGCCAATGAGATTCCTGTTCCGAAGACAGTAGCCGATTTAGCCATGGATGCAGCTCAGTGTATTGGCTGCGGTGCCTGTGTAGCCGCCTGTAAAAATGCTTCTGCAATGCTGTTTACTTCGGCCAAGATTTCCCAGTTGGCTCTGTTGCCACAAGGTCAGGTGGAAAGAAAGACCCGTGCAGAAAAAATGGTAGCCCAGATGGATGCTGAAGGGTTCGGAGCTTGTACCAATACGGGTGCCTGCGAAGCTGAATGTCCAAAGGGAATTTCCATTACCAACATCGCCCGAATGAACAGAGAATATTTCAGTGCAGTAGTCAGCAGTGAATCTTTGTAATTGGACTTTAGAGAATAATTCAAAGAAAACCGGAGATCTCTCCGGTTTTTTTTTGCCCTTACTACTAGATGATTGGGGTAAAATACTACCTGAATATGATCACCATCTCAGCTTCAATTTAAGCCTTAAAATGGTATTATTCCAAGGGTAAATTTGATTAAATAAATCGAATTAGGTCAAAAAACCAAATAAAATTGGCCTTTTGACTCTTTTTGATTAACTTTGAAAAATTATATTTTAAATTTCTTTTGTTACACAAGTTAGATAATAATGCATTTACTGGATCTGGGGATCTTTTTAGCCTACATGCTGGCCATGTTGGGCGTAGGAGTATATTTCATGAAAAAGAATTCCAGCCAGGAGGATTATTATGTAGGAGGGCGATCTATTGGAAGTCTGCATATCGGGCTTTCGGTAGTAGCCACTGACGTAGGCGGAGGGTTTTCGATTGGATTGGGCGGACTAGGCTTCGCTATGGGCATCTCCGGATCATGGATGTTGTTTACGGGATTGATCGGTGCTTGGCTGGCTGCTGTGCTGTTGATTCCAAAAGTAAAAGCCAATCCTTCTTTCGCCCGATTTTTCACTTTTCCTCAGATCATCGGTTATCTTTTTGATCAAAAAGCAGCCAAAATCGCCGCACTTATTTGCTTCATTGGGTATTTGGGATTTACCTCCTCTCAGCTTCTAGCCGGTGCCAAGTTGGCCTCCGGTACCTTTGAATCTCTAGATCTGCACACTGCACTTTTAATTATGGGTGTGATTGCGGTGGTATATACCGTGATGGGAGGATTGAAGGCCGTGATTTATACTGACACTGTACAATGGATTATTTTGATGTTAGGTCTTATGTTGATCGGGATTCCTGTAGCCTATTCTTTCGTCGGAGGATGGGATGGAATTACCCGGACCTTGCCGGAAGAGTTTTTCTCTCTTAGCAACTTGACATGGCAAGATTTGGTCAATTGGGGAGTGACGATCATTCCTATTTGGTTTGTTGGTATGACACTCTATCAGCGGATTTTCGCCGCTAGGGATGAAAAATCCGCCAAAAGAGCCTGGTTTATAGCCGGTATATTTGAATGGCCGATTATGGCTTTTTTGGGGGTGAGCCTAGGACTCTTATCCAGAGTAGCGGTCGAGCAGGGAGCACTTGAGGGCTTTACGACCGCGATGGATCCCGAGATGGGGCTTCCCGTTTTATTGAGTCAGATTCTTCCGGTCGGAATCTTAGGTTTGATGATGTCCGCTTATTTTTCGGCAGTCCTTTCTACAGCCGATTCCTGTCTGATGGCAGCCTCTGGAAACTTGACCACAGATCTTCTTTCCAGTCAGCTCAAAGGCAAATCAATGAACCAAGAAGTACGAATCAGTCAGCTTCTCACCTTAGCTATTGGAATTATTGCGGTCTTGATTGCTTGGCAGATGACCGAGGTATTGAGCTTGATGCTTTATTCCTACGCATTTATGGTCTCCGGACTTCTAGTACCGGTGGTAGCGGGGTTGTTCTTGAATAAAAGAAACCCAACAGCGGCTATTTTCTCGATGATTATTGGGGGAAGTGTCACAGCAGGCCTGACCTTGGCAGGTATAAAATTGCCTTTTGGTCTCGATGCTAATCTATTTGGAATAGCCTGCTCAGCAATAAGTTATGGCTTGGTTTATTATTTTAGAAAAAAAGAAGATAGAACAACAAAACTATGATCAAATTAGAAACCCTTTCCGCGATCAATAATGCGACTTTTCTTGAAAAAAACGAGATTGCAGACTTCCTTTTTCACCATTTGGGAAAGTACGGTGACCCTAAGGAAGACATCATGAAATGTCTGGACTATGCTTTAGATCCAGGGCTTCATGCCGGAGGCTTTGTGATTTTGGCCAGAGAAAACGGAAAGATCGTAGGAACTTTGGTGATGAACAAAACCGGGATGTCAGGATATATTCCTGAAAATATCCTGGTCTACATAGCAGTAGATGCCTCACAAAGAGGAAAAGGAATAGGAGGCAAAATCATGGATTTGGCTATTACAATGGCCAATGGAGCCATTGCTCTTCATGTGGAGCCGGACAATCCAGCAAGAAAGTTGTACGAGCGACTTGGCTTTACCAACAAATACCTCGAAATGAGACTAACCAAAAACTAAAAAATGGCTGTTCTTACGCTAAACAGACAAAAGCTCCAAGAGAATTATCGCTTTTTAAAAGACCTTTTCGAACAAAAGCAGGTCAGTTGGGGAGTAGTATCCAAGCTGCTTTGCGGACACAAACGATTTCTTCAAGAGCTGATAGATCTGGGAATAGATGAAATCCATGATTCCCGGATTTCTAATTTGGCAATGGTCAAAAGGCTGAAAAGAGACATCCAAACCGTGTATATCAAGCCTGTAGCCAAGAAAAATGTGGCTCAGATGGTGGAGTTCGCCGATGTGAGTCTTAACAGTGAGTTGGAAACCATCCGCCTCATCAGTGAAGAAGCTGGCAAGCAGGAAAAACTTCACAAAGTCATCATCATGGTAGAGACAGGTGATCTCAGGGAAGGTGTAATGGGGCAGGACTTGGTGGAGTTTTATGCCCGTGTTTTTGAGCTCCCCAATATTGAGGTGATTGGTCTGGGGACAAACCTAAACTGTCTCAATGGTGTGATGCCGAGTACTGATAAGCTGATTCAGCTTTCACTCTACAAACAAATCATTGAACTGAAATTCGGAAAATCCATTCCTTGGGTTTCCGCAGGTACTTCTGTGACTATCCCATTGATGCTTTCGCATCAGCTGCCGGCGGGGGTCAATCATTTTCGTGTCGGGGAAACCCTCTATTTCGGAGTGGATTTGGTAGAGGAAAAAGTGATCGACGGCATGCATGGAGATGTTTTTGAGCTTCAGGCTCAAATCATCGAACTTCAGGAGAAGCCCTTGGTGCCGATCGGGAATCTAGCCGCCAATCCACAGGGACAAGTAGTAGAAATCGAAGAAGGAAACTTGGGTAAATCCTCCTTTAGGGCTATTTTGGACTTGGGGATTTTGGACATTGACCCGAAATATCTCGAGCCTGAGGATGAGGAGATAGAGGTATTGGGAGCGAGTTCCGATATGATGATTCTTAACCTAAACAAAAATCCCCAACAGCTGAAAGTCGGGGATTCGATCAAGTTTAAACTGAAATACCTAGGCGTGCTTGGATTGATGAATTCCCGGTATATCGAAAAAGCCGTGATCTGATTAGTTGCTCTGAGGCATGCTATTGATCCATTGACGGATGAGTGCCACGCCTTCCTCGTGAACGGTGGTCCGACCAAGCTCAGGCATGGCCACGCCCACCTCGGTGGAATTCATCCGGTAGGTCAAAATGGATTGATCGGCCTTGCCGGGGTGGATATCATAGGTAAAACTTCCTGCTCCTTTTCCTGCTGCGACCGGAGTTTTATTTACCCCCAGTTTCAAAGGATCTTTCTGATCGTAGGTAAGGAATAATCCTGAAGTGCTTGCAGGGCCTTCCGCTCTATGACAATGGGAGCAGTTGATATCCAGGTATGCCATGGCCCGGTCATCCAATGCTTGGGTTTGATCTTCATAATCAATGACCTTTGGATAGGCATCGACTCCTTCAAACCCACTTAAATGTCCCTGTTGTGCCCAATGTGCCAATTGGTTGGATTTGAATCCCCCGTAGTCCAGCTCATGGTTCAAATGCTTGGGTTGTATGCCTATGGGAGCCAATTTTTCATCCTTGTTGTGGCAGCTTTTGCACTGGTTTTTATTGGGCACCAAGTAGTTAATGATCTGATCTTTGCCGGATGCATCGGTAAACTTGACCTCTAATTGAGCGCCAACCACCTTGAGTACGGCATCGGTTTGCTCTTCATTCCAAAGGTAAGGATAGGCTTGCCATCCCCCTTCCTCATGAATCATGAGACGGGTTTCGATAATTCGCTTTCCTTCTTCAGGGTTTCTGAAATCATTGGGGTAGTAAAAATTTTTGATCAAAATTGAGCCTATAGGCAGTTCCATTTCGTCTCCGACGATTTCAGCTTGGCTACCTTCAGGGAAATAAACAAAGCGGCTTTTCCAAGCATAATCGGTAAATAAGGACGAAGCCGGTCGATACAGGGTGAGGGTAGAAGCCGGTTCAAGCTTTTTCATTTCTCCTTCAAAAAATCCATAGGTAGATAGCCTTCGGTAGGGGTAGTTTCCATCTGCTTCCTCAGGGGCCAAAGCTCTTTCTCCAGATTTAGCTTGGGAGGTCTCCGGAATGCTGTTTTCATTTTTACCCTGACAGGAAATGACTAATCCCAAAATCAGTCCCAATACCCAATTATTTCTACTGCTTCTCCTCATCATCTGCCTGATTGATCGTCTAATTGTAGTCCCGCTAGTCCGGAAATGTCCGTATTTACCTTTACCTGACAGTTCTGAAAGAGTTCATGGTCTTTGAATGAAGTGATCTTGTCTTCTCCATCCATGAGGTAAAATCGGGTAAAGTGTAGATTCTCCCAATTTTTCTCCTGAATGCAGATTCTCATAGGATTACTCTCGATGGTAGGACTGATGTTTTCATCCCAAATTCCGTCATAAATGATATCCTGAGTTTTCCCTTTTCCATGTGCATTGTAGATGCTGACCATTTGACCGAGTTCTCTGGTCAAGTCAGGAGTGGAAAGTCTTTTTCTCTTGTACTCGTTGTCATGTACATAGATATCCGTGGTGTAGGGAGACCAATTGGGAGCTTCTGCAGGAAATCCGGTAACCTGATAGCTGGCAATAGAGACACCTGAGGTTTTGTTGTGATGGATTCGGTTGTGGTAGATTTCGACTTCTTTGGCTGCCAAAAGTACGATTCCGCTGCCCGGAGGGATCATCGTCACAGTATTTCCGTTTGGACCGTCGCCAATCGGCGTTGCAAAATTCTTATGATTGTTGTCGATGATGTCGTTATCGTAGATTTTTGTGCCTTTACCATCGGATTTGGGTAGTCCGGGAAGGTTAAAGACCAAAATTCCTCCGGAGTTATTCCTTGCAGTGTTTCCAAATACCTCAGCATTGTCTGAGTTTTCGATTTCTATTCCGGCTACATTTCCGAAGGCCAGTGAATTCTTGACAACGATGTTCTCGGATTGGCCGACGTAGATTCCTGCGTCTTTGGAATGGGAAGCGATGCACTCGTCTATTGTTACATTTTTACACTGGACGGGGTAAATGGCATAGGTCCCGTTCTGGGATTTGTCTCCATTGGTCCAAGTGACGTTGATCCGTCGGAAGGTGATCCCGTCGGTATGTTGGGATTTGATGCCATCTCCGGGTGCATCCTCGATGCTGAGGTCTTCGATTGAGATCTGCTTGCCTACTATTTTCACTCCTTCTCCTCCGGTCTGCAGATTTCGAAAGGAAAGAACTGTTTTGTCCATTCCGGCCCCTTTGATTTTCACCCCTGTTTTATTGTCCAGGATCAGCTGGGTATTGAGCATGTAAAACCCCTCAGGGATGACAATAGTGGTAGAATCTTCCGCAAGAATAAATGCTTCCACGATGGCCTCGGTTTCTTCCAAGCTTGCCCTTCGGATTTTTGAGGTGTCAAAGGTCTGCTCATAATTGGATGAATCACAACCCATGAGGAGGAGCCAGGAGAACAAGATAAAGGATAGTGCTTTCAGGTTTTTCATTTGTGCGGGGATAATTGCACCAAATGTACTTTGATCTACAGGTGATTTTGTTTGAGAAAAGTCAAATAATCAGATTTTGGCACGGATTCGCGAAAGAGTCTCAATGCTCATGTCCAGATAGGAAGCAATCTGACCCACACTGGCTTTTTGAATGATTTTGGGTCTGTTTTCCATTAATTCTAAATACCTATCCTTAGCTGATTTGAATTTGGCAAAGACCAACTGCTCCTCCAGCGAGATGTAATACTGCTCCAAAAGCAAGCGGTAGACGCGCTCCAAGCTTTGGTAGAGGTCAAATAGACCCATTAAGTCTTGATGATGAATTCGCGCCAACCGAGTGGTTTCCATAGCTTCTATATTTTCATAGGATGGATTTCGGGAAATAAAGGAATACATGGAGGTGGTAAATTCTCCCTTGAGGGTAAAGGATACCGTCACATCTTTGTCGTCCTTCAGATAAAAGCTCCGTAGAGATCCGTCGATGACAAAATAAAGGTGATCACAGGGGGTACCTGATTTTTCAATGAGCTCGCCACGCTCAAGTTCCATCCATTGGAGCTTTTCCCCAAAAGCAGTTTTTGCTTCTTCCTCTACTTGGGGGAAAGGGTCCAAAATGCTTAAAATATTTTCCATAAACTTAAAAATTACAAGAAGGAATCATATTTCAGATTTCAAGCGTTAGTTTTGAGGAATTTAAAAATTTGTAGGCTTATGAAAAAGGTTTTGCTGTTATTGTTTGTGATGGGTATAGTTGGATCTGCTCAGGCACAGTTTGGTGTAAGGGCAGGATTTACCTCGTCTAATTTCTCTGACACCAATTTTGATACGAGATCAGGATTTCACGCCGGAGTATATTACAGTTTCGGGGAAAATTTCCTGAAAGTAGAACCCGGACTGTTTTATTCCCAAAAAGGGTATACAGGCACTGACGATCAGGGAAGGTCTATCGACGAGCAGCTGAATTATGTAGAGATTCCCATTTTGTTCAGATTGAGTCTTATTCCCGCGGTCAATGTGTTTCTTGGGCCTCAGATTTCTTTTCTTGCATCCAGAAACTACCAATTAGGCGATGTGACCTCCAATAGCCTAGAGGTGTTGACCGGGTATGATTTGGCTGGCGTGGCAGGAGCTCAATTGGTTTTGCCCTTGAATTTCAATATTCAGGCAAGTTATGATTTTGGTATTCGGTCATTGAATTATTTCAATACTGAAGTGAAAAATCAGGCCTTCAAAGTTTCCTTAGGCTATTCCTTTTGATGCTAAAAATCTGGTAAGGAAAACTCCTGGCTGGCGATGGCCGGGAGTTATTTTTTGATCCGATCCGGGTTTTCCTCCAAAAAAGACTTCCAGCCGGCAGTCCTGCCTCGGGACTGTACTCTTCCTTCATGGAAATGATGGCACAAGGCCACAGCAAGGGCGTCAGTGGCATCCAGCAATTTGGGCAGCTCGGTGATTCCCATAAGGGTCTGTAACATGGCAGCTACTTGCTCCTTGGAAGCATTCCCGTTTCCTGTGACGGATTGCTTGACTTTTTTTGGGGAATATTCCGTGATTGGAATTTCTTTCGATAAGGCCGCCGCCATGGCTACTCCTTGAGCCCGGCCGAGCTTGAGCATGGATTGGACATTGGCTCCGTAAAAAGGAGCTTCCAAAGCCACAGAATCTGGAGCGAATTCTTCAATGATTCCTGTGATCCGCTCAAAAATCTTTTTGAGTTTGAGCTCATGGGTTTCGTACTTTTTCAGATGAATGACTCCATACTGAAGAATTTTATACTTTTTGCCTTCAGTAAGAATTAATCCATAGCCCATCACTGTGGTGCCGGGATCAATTCCCAAAATGATTTTTTCTTTCAGCGGTTTTTCTACTTCTTTACTCACCCCTGCAAGTTAGTGTAAATGATGGTCTATTTTTATCTCCTCTGGATTTTTGGCTATTTCCTGTTGCTCCTTCTTCTGGTCAGAAAATGGCCTTCAGAAAAAGGAAAAAACTTAAATGAACCAGCAGTTCTACCCAGCATCACTTTAGTCATTCCTTTCCGAAATGAAGCCAATCTTGTGGGGTCAATGGTGGAAGAACTGAAGAGAATCTCTCCTGAAATCCAAGAAATCCTCCTGGTAGACGATCAAAGTGAGGATGATTCCTTTTCCCTTTTCTCCGGTCAAATCCAATCCCATTCCAAGTTTGACCTATTGAAGAGCCCCGGAGTCGGCAAAAAAGCAGCTTTGGAGTGGGGAATTCGGCAAGCCAGAGGAGAAATCATCCTTACCTCGGATGCGGATTGTAGTTTTGCCAAAGGCTGGGCCAAAGAAATGGCAACCCCTTTTCAGAATCCTGAAGTCCAGCTGGTAGCAGGTCCAGTCCTGTCCAAAGCTGACGCAAGAATCTTCCCGGAAGTGTTTCAGCAGATTGAGTGGGCCAGCATACTCTTGGTTACCCAGTTTTCCTTTCGATCCCTTAAACCCCTCCTGTGTAGCGGAGCTAATCTCGCCTTCCGGAAATCAGCTTTTCTCCGGGTAGGGGGATACATGGGAAATGATCACCTGCTGTCAGGGGATGATGAGTTTTTGTTGAAAAAAATAGCCATGGAATTTGGCGCGGCGTCCTGCCTTTACTTGCCATACCAACAGGCCTTGGTCTATACACTCCCGGAGCCCAGTTTGTATTTTCTGTTTAATCAGCGGATTCGATGGGCAAGCAAGTGGAAGGAGCATGGATCCTTGGTGCATGGGGGGATTGCGATTCTTGCTGCTTTATCCCAGTGGGTTTGGCTGTTTAGCTTTGTTTTGCCCTTAGCAGGCATTCTGGGAATTTGGGTTTTGGTTGGCCTTTGGGCTGGAAAACTGGCCATCGAACGATGGGCCCTGCAAAAAGTCCTTCGTTCCTTTGGGAGAACTCCGGGAAGATACTGGGCCTTGACTTCTCTTTTTCATCCCTTCTACGTGATCGGGGTTAGCTTGGGGTCGATTTGGGGAAAATTTGAATGGAAAGGTAGGTCCAACTGATTTTGCTTATTTTTGGATTCAAACCACCAACGATGACAGACGCTGAATTTGATCTTTTGGACGAATTGTATTTTGTCCAGCATTTTTCCCACCTCAAAGATTCCCTTGGGTGGGAAAATCAGCTGCTCCTCAAAACCCTGACTTCGCTTTATTCTTCAGGGCTGATCAAATGCCTCAGCAGTCCGGATGAAGAGCGATTTGATCAGGTTGATGTGTATTCGGAGGGAGAAGACCTCTATTATTTAGCCACTAAAAAGGGGCTGATGGCCCATAACGCACTGTGATTGTGGAAGGGCAAGCCTACAATAAATATCAGCGGAAGGAATTGGAGCTCAAGGCACTCCTTGAGATCACCCAGGCGATCAATGAAAATCAGCCGGAAAGTGTGCTGCTCAATATTTTCAAGTTTACCTGCTTGGTTCACTTGGAAATCAAAGCTATGATTCTCTATGTGGCCAAAGAGGGGGAATTTGAGAAAAAAATTGCCCACGGAGTCAAAGGAAAAATTCCGGATACGCTTCATTCTTCCCAAATAGTGGACAAAAAAGAGAGTGGAGAACTCCGATTGGATCTTCCTGGGGATTTTTCTTTTTCGGAGCTGGAAACCTATCTCCCGGTGTATCATAAAGAGAAACTTCTTGCTCTTCTCTTCCTGAGAAGAAAGTCAGACCAGGTGGAACTCGACCTGGACTTTACCCAAGCTATAGCCAATATCCTGGTGGTGGCCTTGGAGAATAAGCGATTTGCCCGTAGACAAATCCAGCAGGAAATCCTAAACAGGGAGGTGGCCATTGCCTCTCAGGTCCAGCAAATGCTTTTCCCTTCTGATCTGCCCAATACCCAAGAATTGAAGGTAAAAGTGACCTATTTTCCGCACAGTATGGTGGGGGGGGACTATTACGATTTGATCAGAAAATCCAAAGAAAAGGTCTACTTCTGTGTGGCGGATGTGTCCGGCAAAGGGATCGCCGCTGCGCTTTTGATGTCCAACTTTCAGGCTGCACTCCGTACTTTACTTCGAAGCGATGCCAGTCTTGAGGTGATTTTGCATCAGCTGAACTACACGCTTTTTGAAAATACCAAAGGAGAACGATTCATCACCTTTTTTCTGGGGGAATATGATTTTGTGAAGAAAAGGCTTCGCTATGTCAATGCCGGGCATAATCCACCCATTCTCTGTTGGGAAAAGGAAGGGACAACCGAATTGCTGGAGGCAGGGACGACCATTTTGGGGGCCTTTGAGCATCTTCCTTTCTTGGAGATGGGGGAGAGACAGGATTTGGATTCCTTTACGATCCATCTTTATACGGACGGACTCACCGAGACACTGAATCCGAGCGATGAGGAGTTTGGGGAATTACGACTCCAGAAATTTGTTTCCTCTCATATGTGTATGGATCCGGACCAGTTTCATTTGGAGTTTTTCAAGGAAATTGAAGCTTTCAAAGGTCCCATACCCCTTCGGGATGATTTGACATTTATGAGTTTGAGGTTTTCTTAGTCCATGGTTTTTCACGGTGTGCCCCGTCTGATTCAGCGAATTTTCCCCAATAGAGTTTGGGAAGGGAATCCCGATAGCCAATCGGTTTTTCTCACTTTTGATGACGGTCCGGTCCCCAGGATTACTGATTTTGTACTCAACGAACTGGATAAAAGAGGACAAAAAGCCACTTTTTTTGTGGTGGGAGACAATGTGAATAAAAACCCTTCACTTGCCAGAGAAGTGATTCAAGCCGGGCATCAGGTCGGAAATCATACCCATAATCACCTGAATGGCTGGAAAACAGATACGGGGAGCTACCTTTCCAATTTTGAAAAAGCAGAAAAGACTCTTGAGGATATTTTGAGTCAAAAAACACGGTTTTTTAGACCTCCTTATGGATTGATTACCTCCTCCCAGGCCTCGGCCATCCGTACCACGCATCAGGTCATCATGTGGAGTGTCTTGAGCGGAGATTACCGAAGGGGGATTTCACCAGAGAGGGTGATTGAACAGAGCTGTAAGCGTACCCAAAACGGGAGTGTGGTCGTCTTTCATGATCAGGAAAAAACTGCTGAATTATTGCCTAAGGTGCTTCCGCATTACCTTGATTTTTTGCTCAGTGAAGGATTCAAAACCCAATTGTTTTGATTGAATTGATCAGTTGGCTGTTTGTGGCTTGGGTACCGATCCAGTATTTTATCCTGCTGATTTTGGCCCGAACCCACTGGAAATCCTGGGGAACCGCCACGGAACCCTTACCGCAGGTCTCAATTTGGATAGCCTTAAGAAATGAGGAGGAAAATCTACCCCGTTTACTTCAAAGCCTGGATCGATTGGACTATCCCAAGGAAAAGCTTCAGATCTTGTTGGCGGATGATCAAAGTACGGATCGTACTGGGGAAATCCTTAGCCAATGGGCTCAAAATCGTCCGAATGTAGTTTGGATTTCTGCCCTGAGGGATGAAAAATCTTTGACTCAGAGAAACGGAAAAGCAAATGCTTTGGCTCAGTTGGAAGACCATGCAGTAGGAGACTTTTATTTTTTTACCGATGGGGATTGCCTTGTTCCTCCTTTCTGGATAAAAAAGACCTTGGCTGGTTTTTCGGAGAGAACAGGTTTGGTGATAGGAATTACCCGAGTACAGAGTGAAACTTGGCTGGGAAAAATGCAGGAAATCGACTGGTGGAATACACTTGGAATTGTCAAAGTGGTCAATGATTTGGGCTTTGCTACCACGGGGTTGGGCAATAACATGGCCATCCGAAAGGAAGCCTACCAAGCCTGTGGCGGGTTTTCGGGAATTCCTTTTTCATTGACGGAGGACTTGGAAATTTCCAAAGCCATCCAAAAGAAAGGTTTCCGAATGGAGCAAGTAGTCAGCCCAGAAAACCTGGTTCTTACCCAGGAAGAAAACAACTGGAAGGCACTTTTAAAACAAAGAAAACGATGGATGGCCGGGGCGATGACTTTGAATCTGGGTTGGAAAATAATGCTTGGAATGCAGGTCTTGTTCTTTGTTGGACTTGGGATGATGTTTTTCTCCAATTGGGTTTTAGCCTTGGTTTGTTGGGGGGTGAAATTGGTTCTGCAGGGGTTGTTCTTTAGAAATATGTCAATGAGAACCGGGCAGAGACTCTTGTGGAGAGACTTAATCTTCTTTGATTTTTACCTTTTGGCTGCCTACAGCCTGACGATTCTTTATTACTTTTGGCCCTCTCCCACGATTTGGAAGTCAAGACCCTACTGATGAATCTGATCGACACCCACGCCCATATTTATTCAAGCAAATTTGATTCAGACCGAGACCAGGTGATCGAGGAGATCCGTGGTGCCGGAATTGAGCGCATCTATATGCCCAATGTAGATGTGGAGACCATCGACCGGATGCTCGAATGTGAATCCCGATACGGTGATCTCTGCATTCCCATGATGGGTCTTCATCCATGCGATGTGAAGGAGGATTTTCAAAAGCAGCTTTATATCATGGAAGATTGGCTGAACAGACGGTCCTTTGCAGCAGTGGGAGAGATCGGGACTGATTTGTATTGGGACAAAAGCACCTTTGAGATTCAAAAAGAAGCGCTGAAGATTCAGCTTTCTTGGGCTCTGGAAAAGGACCTCCCCGTGGTACTTCACTGCAGAGAATCCATCGACCAGACGATAGAGATCATCGAAGAGCACCAAAATGGGCAACTGAAAGGAATTTTCCATTGCTTCACCGGGACCTTGGATCAGGCAAAACGCATCATTTCACTGGGCTTCCTTTTGGGAATAGGCGGAGTGTCCACTTATAAAAATGGAGGACTGGATCAGGTAATTCCATTTATCGGAATACAAAATATGGTTTTGGAGACGGATGCACCCTATTTGGCTCCAGTACCCCACAGAGGGAAAAGAAATACCCCTGCTTATCTTCCCCACATCGCACAGCGGGTGGGGGATCTACTTCATGTATCGGCAGAGCAAATCGCCTTGGATACCAAGCAAAATGCCCTTGCCCTATTCAAGGAATTCGAAAGATGAATTATAAAATTGTACGACTGAAAACCACTGGCAATGGCCGGAATACCGCTTCGGTATTGATTATCTATACAGGAGGCACCTTGGGCATGGCTTATGACGAGTCTGGGGCCTTAGTTCCTTTCAATTTTGGATTGATTCTGGAAAAGATTCCGATTCTGTCCAATATGAACATTGCCATTACGGTTATTTCCTTTCCCGAACCAATCGATTCATCCAATGTCACCACCCGGCACTGGAAGGACATGGCCTATATTATCTATGAAAACTACGACAGCTACGATGGGTTTGTCGTGGTGCATGGCACAGATACCATGGCCTATTCTGCCTCCATGCTGAGTTATATGCTGAAAGGATTAAATAAGCCGGTCATTTTTACCGGGGCTCAGCTTCCGATTTCTGCCATGCGTTCGGATGCCCGGGAGAATTTGGTTACTTCTTTGGAAATCGCCAGTGCCAAAGTGAATGGTCTTCCGATTGTGCCTGAGGTTTGTATTTTCTTCAACCACATGCTTTTGAGGGGAAATCGGTCAAAAAAGGTGCAGAGTATCCATTTCGATGCCTTTGAGTCCGAGAATTATCCGCCTCTCGCCGAAGCCGGTATTGTAATCGACTACAACACCAACGCCATCCGACCTTACAAGCCTGCCAAGAAGCTGGTCAATATGAATCAGCTGGACAATAATGTAATGGTGCTGAAGCTTTTTCCCGGGATCACTGAAAAAATCCTCGATCACAGTTTTTCTGTTCCCGGATTGAAAGGAGTGGTTTTGGAGACGTATGGTTCCGGAAACAGCCCTTCCGAGGCTTGGTTTATGAAGTCTTTGGAAAAAGCCATAAAAAAAGGACTGATTATCCTAAACGTTTCCCAATGTAATGGTGGGCGGGTGATTCAGGGACGATATGAAACCAGCAAAGAGCTGTTGGCAGTGGGGGTAGTCAGCGGGGCAGATATGACGACAGAGGCAGCTGTGACCAAGTTGATGTTTCTTTTGGGGCAGAATTTGACTACGGAAGAAATACGAACTCAACTGACCCAATCCTTGGCAGGAGAGATTTCCGGGTAGAAATCGATTTGGGAATTTTCGCCTTTGATTTGGATAAGGGTAGAATAATATTTTTCTTTGCACTCCGATTCAGAAAAGATAGGAAAATTCAACACAGAGAGGTGTCCGAGTGGTTGAAGGAGCACGCCTGGAAAGTGTGTATACCCCTAAAGGGTATCGAGGGTTCGAATCCCTTCCTCTCTGCCAAAAGCCAACTTTAGAAATAGAGTTGGCTTTATTTTTTTCCATTTCAGAATAAATTGACGGGAAGAGATGAGAACCCTCGGGTCTGAAATCGACCACGTGGAGATTCGCGATAGGTAGCACGGAATGAGTAAGGGCAGGGGTAATCTCTTGGGATTTGCGTTCAAGCTAACTTTAGCATTGGAGTGGTTTTTTTTTGGAAATTTTGAAAATGAAGAATTTCAAGGGTCCGGGAGCTAACTCAAGCCGTTGGTTCTTGTCTTTTCGCGGACCAAAGCTCTTTTTTGGGTGGCTTATCAAAGGATTTATTCTTACTTTGACTTTCATCCCATTTGATTTTTCCCATGAAAACCCAAAATCTTACTTTTCCCAATGCCAAAGGCCAGCAACTTGCTGCTAAGATGTACCTGCCTTTGGATGAAAATCCAAGGTACTTTGCCCTCTTTGCGCATTGTTTCACCTGTTCCAAAAACTTCAAGGCAGTTAGCACAATTTCTGATACCCTGAGTCAGTTGGGTGTAGCGGTATTGAGCTTTGATTTCACGGGTCTGGGCAATTCGGAAGGGGATTTTTCCACTTCGGGTTTTTCCTCCAATGTTTCGGATTTGGTTTACGCCTCCCGATTTCTCGAGGAGCACTACGAAGCCCCCAAATTAATGATCGGGCATTCCTTGGGAGGAGCTGCGGTGGTATTTGCGGCGGCACAACTGGATACAGTGGAAGCATTGGTGACCATCGGTGCCCCTTCGAGTCCGGAGCATGTCAAACACTTGTTTTCGGAAGAGCTGGATGAAATTGAAGAAAAAGGGAAGGCCAAAGTAACCATTGGCGGCAGGCCTTTTGAGCTAAGCCAGGAGTTTGTGGATGATTTGGAGTCTCAAAATCTCCAGGAAGTGCTTCATACTATGAGAAAGGCATTGCTGATACTCCACTCTCCCCAGGATTTGATTGTAGAGATTGCCAATGCCGCCGAACTATATCAGGCTGCCCACCATCCGAAGAGCTTTGTTTCACTGAATGGGGCTGACCACCTGCTTTCCGATCCGGAAGAAAGCAGCTATGCAGCTGAAGTGATCAGTGCCTGGTCCAAAAAGTATCTTCCCACCTTTCGGTCAGAGAATGACGTCAAAGGGCATCAGGTCAAAGTAAGGCTTGCAGGAGACAACTATACCACCGAGGTGTTGACCCCATTTCATCACCTGATTGCCGACGAACCGGAATCTGTAGGCGGGAAAAATCTCGGTCCCACACCCTATGATCTGCTGATGGCTTCCTTGGGGACTTGCACCGCGATGACTTTGAAAATGTATTCAGAGAGGAAAGGTTGGAATTGGGAAGAGGTGGTCGTCTACCTCAACCATGAAAAAGTGCATCAGGAAGACAGCGCAGGGGTTGGAAAAAACAAGGGAGGGAAGATTTCAAAGTTTACCCGCTGGATAGAAATCCGTGCCAAGGACCTCACCCAAGAGATGAGGGAAAAGGCATTGGAGATAGCCGATAAATGCCCGGTTCATAAAACCCTCCACGAACCGATAGAGGTAGAGACCCAATTGAAAGAGACTGAATCTAAATCTTGAGAGTTTTAAAAAGGGGTTGTTTTCCCCTTTACTGATGTTCAGAAATCCATAATAATCATCGTTTAAATCAAAAAGAATGAAAGCCAGCTGGAATGGAAAGGTGATCGCAGAAAGTGATCAAACTCTAGTCATTGAAGGAAATCATTATTTTCCTCCGAATTCAGTCAATAAAGAATACCTGACGGCCTCCGATACGCACACCGTTTGTCCATGGAAGGGAACCGCCTCTTATTATACTATCGAGGTAGACGGGAAGATTAATCCCGATGCGGCGTGGTATTATCCCGAACCGAAACCTGCAGCCTTCCCGATCAAAGGTTATTTGGCATTTTGGAAAGGAGTAGAAGTTCATCACTGAGTCAAATTAAGCGTGTTAAATGCTGAAAGCGATTGCTTCCTCTCCTTTTTTGCTTAGGCTGACCTTTGGTGTCTTAGCCTTGTTTTTGATTTTGGCTCTTTTTTTTGGTGATGGCTTAGCCGAGCTGCTTGCCAAGTTTACCCTGACGATTTTGGGATATTTTGGTGGGTATTATTTGTTTCTGGGTTTTGCCTCGGTAGTGGTCCTGATCATGCTCGCGGTTTTGCCCACCGGAAAAATCAAATTAGGCTCAGGACCACCAGAGTTTAGCTGGTGGTCATGGTTGGCGATGTTGTACAGTACCGGAATGGGAGGAGGCTTGATTTTAAGGGCTGTTCAGGAGCCTGTTTATTTTTTTCAGGATCCGCCTAGGGCTGCAGATGTAGATGCAAAAACATTCGCGTTGGAGTATACCTTTTTTCATTGGGGACTTACCCCTTGGGCCTTTTATGGATTGATGGCTTTGGTGGTTTCCTTTAATCTTTATATCAAAAAGGGCTCTTCCCTAAGTTCCGAATCTTTGCTTGGCAGGGGTCGCCATCGGCTTTGGGCAGGAATCATTGATTTGTTTATTCTGCTCTGCACGCTATTTGGTGTGGTCGCAGGAGTAGGACTGGGCAGTAGGCAGTTGATGGAGGCCATTCGGTATTGGACAGGCTGGGATTTTCTGCCTGCCCAAGTCATTATTCCCTTATTTTTCATTTGTTTTTTGGCGACTCTTTCGGCTTTTCTGGGGGTAAGGAAGGGGATTCGTTTGATTTCCAACCTGAATATGGCCGGGGCATCCCTATTGATGGTTTTTGCCTGGACCTTGGGAAGCTTTTGGGAGATAATCGAAAGTCTGGGATTGGGGCTATTCACTTATCTGGGAGACTTTGTTTCCCTGAGTCTCAATCTTGGAAAAGCGCAGGTCGGGGATCAGTTTCTGAAAGACTGGACCTATTTCTATTGGGCTTTTTGGCTTTCTTGGGCCCCGTTTACCGGGGTTTTTATTGCGAGAATCTCCAAGGGAAGAACTATCCGGGAATTGGTGTCGGGAGCCCTCCTAATTCCGGCCTTGGGCACTTTTCTTTGGTTTTCGGTTTTTGGTACCCGGTCTTTTGGTCTAATCGAGGCAGGTCAAGTTTCCCCTGAGGCTTTTTCCTCCATTTACAGTTCAATTCTGATTTTCTTCTCGCATTTCTCCTTTTCGCCTATCAGCAATCTGGTGGTAACTGTCTTGGTTGCCACCTTTTTGATTACGTCTATTGACTCCGCCATTTTCGTCCTAAGTATATTTTCCGACCAGGGAAAAGCAGAGCCCAATTCGCGAATTCGGGTATTCTGGGGAGTAAGCATTTTCATTTTCACCGCCATCTTGATTTGGGTGGGAAAGGAAGGCCTGCTTGAGTCTGTCAGTAATTTATTGATCCTTTTTGCCCTGCCTTTCAGCCTGATTTTTATCTTGCTGATAGGACAGTTTATTCGTTATCAAATCAACTCTACCCTAAGATGAACTCAATTGAAGCCCTTTTGGCCAAATTTATTTCTACCAGAAAAAAGACCGAGGAAATATGTGCCCCCTTGGAAGTGGAGGATTACGTACCACAACCAATCGCGGACGTATCTCCTCCGAAGTGGCACTTGGGACATACGACTTGGTTTTTCGAACAGTTTGTTCTGTTGCCATTTGACCCGGGCTATCGTGTGTTTTCAGAAGATTTTGCCTATTTGTTCAATAGCTATTACAATCATGCCGGTAATCGGGTTCTTCGTCCCAATCGGGGATTGATGAGTAGACCGCCCGTGAGAGAGGTGATGGCCTATCGGTCCCATGTCACAGAGCGCCTGTCCCTGTGGTTGGAAAAAGGAGATTTTGAACAGGAGGCGGAAGAAAGAGTGGTTTTAGGAATCTACCACGAAGAGCAACATCAGGAGCTTTTGGTCTACGACATGAAGTATATTCTGGGAAATCAACCTACTTTTCCAGTTTATGGAGAGGGCTTTAGAACCAAACCGGTTTCCGAAGGTCAATTTAGTAAAGTCAGTTCGGGAGTCTTTGAAATTGGATTTGAAGGAGAAGGATTTTGTTACGATAATGAGTTGGGCAGACATCGGGTATTCTTGGAGGAATTTGAAATTTCCGAAAGCTTGGTGAGCAACGGGGAGTATTTGGAGTTTATTCAGGCCGGCGGGTACCTTAATTTTGATCCTTGGCTAGATGAGGGTTGGAGTTTTATCCAAAAGGAACAAATCCGTGCGCCTTTGTACTGGCATGAGGTCGAGGGAGAGTGGTGGAACTACACGCTTCGGGGATTTGAAAAAGTGGACTGGAATCTTCCCGTGCAGCACATCAGCTATTATGAGGCTCAGGCTTTTGCTTCGTGGAAGGGATTCAGACTTCCCACGGAGTTTGAGTGGGAAGTAGCTGCAAAGCAATTCGATTGGGGGCAGCTTTGGGAATGGACAGGAAGTTCCTATTTACCTTATCCCGGATTTAAGAAAGCTCCCGGAGCTTTGGGAGAGTACAATGGCAAATTTATGGTCAGTCAGCAGGTCTTAAGGGGAGGCTCCGTGGCCACTCCTCAAGGACATTCTCGTCCTACCTATCGGAATTTTTTCCATCCTTCCTCCCGGTGGATTTTTTCAGGAATTCGCTTAGCCAAATAAATAATTATGAATGATTTTAAAAAGGAGGTTTTGGAGGGCCTAAGCAAAAAAAACAAAAGTCTTTCTTCCAAATATTTCTACGACTCGGAGGGTTCAAGGATTTTTCAGGAAATCATGGATATGCCGGAATATTACCTACCCAAGGCAGAAATGGAGATCATTCGGAATCAGTCTGAATACATTGCTGAAAAAATCAGGAAAAAGGAACTGGATGTGATCGAACTTGGGGCTGGAGATGGTCGGAAAACGGTCCATTTTCTTGAAGTATTAAGCTCAAAAGTTACCCAGTTGACTTATTTTCCTTTGGATATAGATGAGAGCATCCTAAGGGAAAATGAAAACCTTGTCAATAATCAAGTACCTACAATTCGGGTCAAGCCAATGAAGGGGGATTATTTCCTGACGCTTTCTCAAATCAGGCAAAGAAATATTCCAAGGGTGATTTTGTTCGCAGGGAGCAACATAGGGAATTTTCCTGATTCCAAGGCTTCCGAGTTTTTGGAGATGATCAAAAAAGAAATGAAGCCGGGGGATTATTTCTTGCTGGGAGCAGATCTGAAAAAGCACCCAAAGATGATATTGGATGCCTACAGCGATGCGAAAGGAATTACCGCTAGGTTTAACCTCAATTTACTCAAAAGGATCAACAGAGAACTGTCTGCGGATTTTGACCTATCAGCCTTTGAGCATTATGCCACTTATCATCCCATGACGGGTGCAGCCGAAAGTTTTTTAGTCAGTTTGAAAAAACAGACGGTAACAATCGGGACGGAAAAAATTGAATTTGGACTCCATGAAGTAATCAAGACTGAGATCTCACAAAAGTATGATCAAGAAAAGTTGATAGATTTGGCAGAAGGCTCGGGATTGAAATGGGATTCTGCCTATTCGGACACCCAATCCTTATTTTCTTGGGTTTTATTTAAGCGGTAATTGGCCGATTAGTACATGTATATCAGTTGATTAAAACTTTTGTTGGGGGTGTAGTGGGAATTTGAATAAGTCAAAAAAGTTCCAAAGCGAAGAAAATAACTTAATTTGAGGAAGAAAGTGATGAAATTATCATCCTGCAGAGTAATCTATTGGTCCTGTTTACTTTGTGATAATTGCGTGAAGGTGAATTGGCCAAATCTTCACCCATTCATGTAAAAATTGCCTCGATTTGGATTTAAACAGCCGATTCTTTCAAAAAAGTTAAAAGAGTCGCTTGTTTTTTGAATTTAAAAAATGATAACTTTAAAACTCGATTTTAATCTGGAAACCATTTAACCTTTATCAAAAGTCTATTTAAAAATCACATTATGAGAAAGTTAATCGCTTTGTTCATGCTTGCAGGGATTCTATTTGTTCCTGTTTTCGCTAACGCACAAGAAGCTTCAGCAGATTCTGCTGCCGCAGAAGCTACCCCAGCAGTACAAACCCCTGCTGCATCTCCAACCATGGTGGACGATGAGATCGTCGCTGAGGAGCAAAGCTTCCACCAGGTCATCAAAGAGAAGTTTATCGAAGGTGATCCGTTCTACATGACTCCGGTATTGATCTGTTTGATCTTGGGTCTTGCCATCGCATTGGAAAGAATCATCACTTTGAACCTTTCTACAACCAACACCAAGAAGTTGATCTCCAAAGTGGAGGATGCACTTTCTTCCGGTGGTATTGAGGCAGCAAAAGACGTGACCAGAAACACCAAAGGTCCAGTGGCTTCAATTTTTACCCAAGGATTGATGAGATATTCCGAAGGAATTGAGATGGTCGAAAAGTCCATCATTGCATACGGTTCTGTCGAAATGGGCAGATTGGAAAAAGGTCTTGTTTGGATTTCTCTTTTCATCTCTCTTGCGCCGATGTTGGGTTTCATGGGTACGGTAATCGGTATGATCTTCGCCTTCGATACCATCGAGGCAGCTGGTGATATCTCTCCATCCATCGTAGCAGGTGGTATCAAAATCGCTCTCTTGACCACGGTAGCGGGTTTGATTGTAGCTATCATTCTTCAGTTGTTCTACAACTACTTGGTTGCTAAAATTGATTCTTTGGTTAATGACATGGAAGATGCTTCTATCTCATTGGTAGATGTACTGGTGAAGCACAAATTGACTGGCAAGTAATCTTTGCTTTCTGTTTGTCTTAATTCTATTCTTAATTAACTAAAGAAAATAGTATGGATTCTTTTGATATTATGCTCTATGTGAGCTATGCTTTGGTAGGATTAGGAGCCTTGGTTTCTATCGCCTTACCATTGATAAAGTCACTGGACAATCCCAAGGCCCTGTTGAAAACAGGACTTGGTATCGTAGTAATCTTGGTTTTGTTCTTCATCAGTTATTCTATTTCCACTAATGAAGTACTGCCAAAGTTTGAAGGTGAGCCGTTTAACCTTACTCCGGGTCTGTCCCAAATGGTTGGTGGCTTATTGATTACAACATACATCCTCACTATTGTTACAGTGGTGGGAATTGTTGTTACTGAATTTAACAAAGCAATCAAGTAATTATGGCTAGGAAGAGAGGAAGAATGAGTCAGGAGGTAAACTCAGGATCTATGGCGGATATCGCTTTCCTGTTGTTGATCTTCTTTCTTGTGACCACAACTATCGCTTCTGACAAGGGTATTTTGAATATCCTTCCTCCGAAGTTAGATCCTAACGTTCCGCCGCCTGACATTAAGAAAAACGAAAGAAATATCTTTAACATTCTGGTCAATGCCAATGACGATTTGCTTGTAGAAGGCGAATACAGAAGAAGAGCAGAAGGCTTGGATAAAGATATCAAAGAGTTTGTTTTGAATTTTGGCGCGCCGAATGAGGATGCCGTAGCTCTGTTTAATTCCTTGCCGGCTTCTTTGCAGGCTCAGGCTTTAAGAAGACCAGAATCTTCAGATCATCCTGGAGAGGCAGTGGTATCTATCAAAACCAACAGAGGTACAAGCTATGATGTCTTCTTGGAGGTTTTTGACCTAGCCAAGAAAGCATATTTCGAAATCTACGGAGAAAGAGTGGGATTGACCGCTGATGAATACCGAGCATTGACCGGAGATGATGAGGCTTCCAGAGCCCTTCAGGATCGTGGAAAAGCCGGGATCCCAATGGCGATCTCTATTGCAGAACCTGATAAAATAGGAGGAAATTGATATGTCAAAGTTCAAGAAAAAAACCAATACAGCGACAAGCATTCCTACCTCAGCCTTGCCTGATATTATCTTTATGCTTCTGTTCTTCTTCATGGTGACTACCGTGTTGAGAGAGCAGACTATCCTGGTAGAGCAGAAGATCCCTCAGGCTACTCAGCTGCAGAAGCTTCAGAAAAAAACGTTGATTTCCTATATCTACATCGGAAAGCCTAAAAACCCTTCACTCTATGGTTCAGAGCCAAGAGTCCAGGCTAATGATGTGTTGATCACCTCACCTGATATCGTGCAGTGGGTCAATCAAGAAAGAGATATGCTTCCTGAAGCAGATCGAGGCCTGATCACCATCTCTCTCAAAGTAGACAAAGAAGTGAAGATGGGTCCTATCTCTGACGTTCAGACCGAATTGAGAAATGCTGATGCCAGACGGGTGCTTTATGCCTCTACTGGTAAGATTTATGAAGATTAACTAATCGAATTCTTATATTTAAAGCCATCCTGCTCGTTCCGGATGGCTTTTTTGTTGCACAATGAAAATAAAACTTACCAATAAGTCCAAGGTGCAGGGTGCTTGGGCCATGTATGACTGGGCAAACTCTGTTTATAGCCTGGTAATCACCTCTACCATCTTTCCTGTGTATTATAACAGTGTCACCCAAGGAGTGGATGGATCTGACCGAGTTCAATTTTTTGGATGGGAAGTGGTAAATACGGTGCTATACTCTTACTCTATTTCTTTTTCCTATTTTGTAATTGCCCTGTTTTCTCCCCTTCTTTCGGGAATAGCTGATGCATCTGGCAAAAAGCTTCTCTTCATGAAACTCTTTGCCTATTTGGGCTCTATTTCCTGTGTAGGCTTATTTTTCTTTGACGGTAGTAATTTGGAATTTGGGATTTTCTGCAGTGTGATGGCAAGTATTGGCTATGCAGGTAGTATTGTGTTTTATAATGCTTATCTGCCAGAAATAGCCGATGAATCAGAATATGATTTCCTAAGTGCAAGAGGCTTTGCCTTAGGCTATATTGGCAGTGTGATTCTATTGGTGCTCAATCTGCTCATGATCCAGTTTCCTGAGATGTTTGGCTTGTCGGAAGGCAGTCTTCCTGCCCGCCTATCGTTTTTGATCACAGGGCTTTGGTGGGCAGGTTTTTCTCAGATTCCCTTTCGGTTCTTGCCAAACAATCCCTACAAAAAGAAAATTGAGCGTCAGCTTTTTCTAAAAGGGTATCAGGAAATCAGGGCTGTTTGGCAAAGAGTGAAGCAAATCCCGGTAATGAAAAAATATCTGGCTTCCTTCTTCTTTTATTCCATGGGTGTACAAACGGTCATGTATCTCGCAGCCTCCTTTGGGGATAAAGAATTGGGTATGCCCGGGGACCAGTTGATCTTGACGGTATTGATTATTCAGTTTGTTGCCATTATTGGAAGCTATTTATTTGCTTGGGTATCCAAGAAATTTGGGAATAAGATCAGCTTGATGATCATGGTTTTGATCTGGATAGGAATATGCGGTGCCGCTTATTATGTGTATTCTGTATATGAGTTTTATGCCCTCGCCTTTGTAGTTGGGATGGTCATGGGGGGTATTCAATCCCTTTCCCGATCGACTTATTCCAAGCTGATTCCCGAGGATACGACCGAGCATGCCTCGTTTTTCAGCTTTTATGATGTGACCGAAAAAATAGCCATTGTTCTGGGAACCTTCTCCTACGGTGCCATTGAACAATTGACTGGAAGTATGCGAAACTCTGCGGCTTCTTTGGGAATCTTTTTCCTGGTAGGCCTGGGATTTCTGCTTTTGGTGAGTATTCCCAAAACCTCCTTATCCCCAAAAACAAGCTAGTCCATGCTTAAGATTCTCTCTGGTGATCAGGTCAAAGAACTGGATCGAATCCACATCCAAAATGCCGGGATTTCCAGTCATGAATTGATGGAACGGGCAGCTTTGAGCTTTATCAGCTGGTGGAAATCCATGGAGTTTCCAAAAAATCTCCCTGTATTCGTATTCTGTGGAGCTGGAAATAATGGGGGAGATGGTTTTGCCATAGCGAGGCTTCTTTTCAAAGAGGGATGGGAGGTTCAGGTTTTTCGGTGTTTTGAAGAAGGAAGCGTCTTATCTGCAGATGCGCAGAAAAATTTGGATTGGGTTCCTGAAGGAGTTTTGATTTATGATTGGAAGGAATTTAATTCTTCAAGAGAAGGCCTTTTAATTGATTCTTTTCTGGGAGTTGGGTTAAAAAGCCCAATTAGGAATTCCGCTGTTCCAATTATTGAGTGCATGAATTCCTTTCCAGGAACCAAGATATCCATTGATCTTCCCAGTGGGCTGTTGGCCGATTCACCTACATTTGGTCCAAGGGTAAAAGCTGACTTTACAGTAACCTTTGCTTTCCCAAAACTGGCTTTGCTTTTTCCTGAAAATTCCTCCTTTTCCGGTAAAATGGTTTTGGCAGATATTGGAATCAGTGAATCGGAATACGCATCTTTCCCGACATCCTATTTTTTTCTACAGGAAAAAGATATCCTATCCAGACACCGTGTTTTTGGTCAATTTGCCCATAAAGGAGATTTTGGAAAAGTGGCGTTAGTTGCAGGCAGTAAAGGGAAGATGGGAGCGGCGATTTTGTGCTCAAAGGCTGCATTGAGGACTGGTTCCGGCTTAGTGACGGCTTTTGTACCTGAGGATGAAAGAGGAATCATCCAAAGCGCGGTTCCCGAAGTGATGTGTGAATTCGATGAAAACACGGATTGGAATAAATTTGATGCCTTGGGAGTAGGGCCTGCGATTGGCCTGGACAAAAAGGATTTGCTTCAAGATATCCTCAAGGCCTGTTCTAAGCCAATAGTCTTGGATGCTGATGCGATCACTTTGATAGCGTCAAATCAGGATCTGATTTCCTTAATTCCCAAAAACAGTATTTTGACTCCCCATCTCGGGGAATTGGAACGATTAATTGGCAAATCTACGGATCATCTTGACCGGCTGATGAAGGTCAAGGAATTTTGTATGAAATGGCAATTGAATTTGTTGATCAAAGGAGCTTATTCAGTACTTTCTTTGGTTGATGGACGGCAATTGTTCAACTCCTCAGGCACACAATACATGGCTACAGCAGGAGCTGGAGATGTGCTGACGGGAATGCTGACTTCTTTTTTGGGCCAAGGATACGCGCCTGAAAATGCCTTGATCTGTGGGGTCTATCATCACGGAAAAGCCGGTGAACTCGCCGGACAGCAGAACCGAAGATCCACGATCGCTTCTGATATTTCTGAAAATATAGGAAAGACTTATACGCTCTTAAATGTTTTGTGAAAAAATGAGAGCCGATCCAAACTTAATTTTTCCTGATGCGGTTTTGAACCCATAGATTTTTATGAACACCAAAGAAAAACCTCTGCTTTGGACTCTAGCAGTCATTAATTTCATACACATTGTTGATTTTATGATTCTCATGCCCCTGGGGCCTCAGTTGATGAGAATTTTTGAAATCGGTCCCAGTGAGTTTAGTCTGCTTGTCTCTTCCTACACCTTCAGCGCTGGGATTTCCAGTTTTTTGGGAGCATTTGTGCTTGATCGCTTTGATCGAAAAAAGATCCTTCTTTGGGTCTATGTTGGTTTTACGATTGGAACTTTAGGCTGTGCATTGTCACCAAACTACCCCATTTTGTTGGTAGCTAGAGTACTCAGTGGGGTTTTTGGAGGATTAACTTCAGCTTTGATTTTGGCCATTATTGGAGATGTGGTCCCGTATGAAAGAAGAGGCCGGGCCATGGGGTTGGTCATGTCTGCTTTTTCATTTGCTTCGGTGATGGGTGTCCCTATCGGATTGTTTTTGGCCAGTCTTTCGGACTGGCATATGCCATTTTATATTCTGACCGGACTTTCGTTTCTCAGTCTTGGAATGATTTTCAAGTACATTCCTTCTATTCGGGATCATATGGATCAAGAATTGGTCAAACCGACCCCTATGGAGGTGATTTCCCGAGTCACCAGTAATTCAAATCAAATGAAGGCTATCACGCTTTCTGTGATGATGATGTTTGGGCAGTTTATGATCATTCCCTTTCTTAGCCCATTCAATGTGGCCAATGTGGGATTTACCGAGATCCAACTGACCTATATTTACATTGCAGGGGGAGGATTTACGGTGTTTACTTCTCCTTGGGTGGGGAAGCTTTCGGATCGCCATGGCAAGCTAAAAGTGTTCACCATTTTCATGCTGCTCAATTTGATTCCTATCGGGGTGATTACCCATTTGGGCGTGACGCCGATTCCTTTCGTGCTGATGATTACTACGATGTTTTTTGTTACTTCAAATGGGCGGTATGTTCCAGCTGCTGCTATTATCACCGGCACAGCCAAGCCTGAAAACAGAGGGAGTTTCCTCAGTTTCAATTCGGCCGTGCAGCAGTTGGCAGCAGGACTTGCTTCGCTGATTGCAGGGCTGATTATTGGGGAAAATGCAGCCGGTCAGTTGACCAATTTTAATATTGTCGGGTATTTAGCTATCTTTTTCAGTGTGCTTTGCATCCCTTTGGCCCGGAGAGTTAAGGTAATCAGTTGACTTGGTGCGAGCACTTTCCTTGAATAGAAAAATTGACGAATCACGTATTAATCATTTCGGATTATACCAGAACCTATGAAATGGCTTATTCTCATTCTCGCTGGCTTGTTTGAAACAGCTTTTGCATTTTGCCTGGGCAAGGCTAAAATTTCAACTGGATTAACGCAATGGGGCTGGTATGGCGGATTTGCGGTCACCTTGATTATTTCCATGGTTTTGTTGATCAAGGCCACCCAAACTATACCGATTGGTACGGCTTATGCCGTTTGGACAGGAATCGGGGCTGTAGGCACAGTACTGGTAGGTATTTTTATATTCAAAGAGCCCGCCCATGCTTGGAGGATATTCTTTTTGATTACCTTAATTGGGTCCATTGCAGGACTGAAGATCGTCTCCGACTAATTTGGGAAGTGCTAGTGGGGTGAAGTCGTCTCTGCAATGGGAAAAATATTCTACTACAATTTGAAATGGCTCCAATTCAATCCACAACCTGCAAAGGTTGCCATACTCACCTCCAAGGCCCCTATTGCCATCGATGTGGAGAAAAGCGAATCGAGCCCAAAGACAAAAGGATTACTTTTTTCATTGAAGAGTTGATCTCTTCTTTGTTTGTGGCCGATGGGAAGTTTTTTAAAACCATGCGACTGCTTCTGACTAGGCCGGGAGAGCTCACCAAGAGCTTCGTGGACGGAGTGCGGAAAAAATACTTATCCCCGCTTCAGCTCTTTTTCTTTGCCAACCTGATTTATTTTCTTTTTCCCTTGATCTCTACCTTCAATACTTCGCTGGATATCCAAATGTACAATCTCCCCTACAGTGATTGGGTCAGGCCCGTAGTCGAAAACTATTTAGAACAGCACCCGGAAGATGCTACTTCTTTCAGGACATCCTATGAAGCCACCTCCAATTCGAATGGGAAACTACTTTTGATTTTGCTGGTTTTGTTGCAGGGCTTGTTTTTGAAGCTCCTTTTCCTTCGGGACCGAAGGTTTTACCTCATTGATTTCTTTGCGGGTTCTGCTTATTTCTATGGGTTTTACATTCTGGTCTTTCTGGTGGCATTTCCGAGCTTAATTAGTTTGGTCGACTGGATAGGGGATTTTCAATTCAACGGGTTTTTGAATGAGCTCACTCTTTCGGTTTTGTTTCTTGTAGGGATATTTACCTATCAGTTTTTCTTGATCAAAAAGGCTTATTCTACGGGTACTGCTGATGCTATTTGGAGAAGTGTATTGTTGGCAGCTTTCATTATTCCCAGCTTTACCATTTACCGATTTTTGCTATTCTGGGTCACTTTTTGGATGGCCACCTGAAAAAAATCCCCGACTTTCATCGGGGATTTCAGCATTAAAATTCAGCATTTCCTGGAGTCCTTGGGAAAGCAATCACGTCCCGTATATTTCCCATACCGGTGACAAACTGTACCATTCTCTCAAATCCCAAACCGAAGCCTGCATGAGGAGTAGATCCAAATCTGCGGGTATCCAAAAACCACCACATTTCCTCGATTGGAATTTGTAGCTCCTCCATTCGCTTCAGAAGCAAGTCCAGGCGCTCTTCCCGCTGTGAGCCACCGATGATCTCTCCGATTCCAGGGAAGAGAATATCCATAGCAGCCACGGTTTTGCCGTCTTCGTTTTGACGCATATAGAAGGACTTGATCTCCTTGGGATAGTCGGTCAGGATTACGGGCTTTTTGAAATGCTTCTCCACCAGGTATCGCTCATGTTCAGATTGCAGGTCGGCTCCCCATGACTCGATTAGGTATTGGAATTTCTTCTTTTTGTTGGGATTGGAGTTTCTCAGGATTTCGATTGCCTCCGTATAAGTGATTCGAACAAATTCATTTTCCACCACAAAACGAAGCTTGTCCATCAAGCCCATCTCAGACCGCTGGTCTGCCGGTTTGGATTTTTCTTCCTCCTCGAGTCTGGATTGCAAAAAGCTCAAATCCTCCCGGCAATGCTCCAAGGCGTAGCTGATCAGGTATTTGAGGAAATCTTCTGCTAAGTCGGCATTGTCCTCTGCATCGTAAAAAGCCATCTCCGGCTCAATCATCCAGAACTCGGCCAAATGCCTGGTGGTGTTGGAATTTTCCGCACGGAAAGTTGGCCCAAAGGTATAAATCTCCGAAAGAGCCATGGCGGCCAATTCCCCCTCCAGCTGACCGGATACGGTAAGATTGGCTTCCCGCTCGAAGAAATCCTGCTTGAAATCCACGGCTCCTTCCGGTGTGCGGGGAGGATTGGAGATGTCCAAGGTGGTGACTTTGAATGTCTCGCCAGCTCCTTCTGCATCAGAAGCCGTGATGATCGGCGTGTGGATGTAGAAAAAACCTTTGTCATTGAAATATTTGTGCACAGCAAAAGCCAAGGCATGACGCACCCGAAATACCGCGCTGAAGGTATTGGTCCTCATTCTCAAGTGGGCAATTTCCCGTAAAAACTCCAGAGAATGCTTCTTAGGCTGAAGGGGATACTTTTCAGGATCGGCTTCACCCAGTACTTCGATTGTTTTTGCATTCAGCTCGGAGTTTTGACCGGCACCCTGAGACTTCACTACTGTTCCGATGATTTTCAAGCAGGCCCCTGTGGTACATTTTTTCAAAATCTCCTCAGGGATCAGGTTTGGGTCGGCGACTACCTGATAGTTGGTGATCACAGAGCCATCATTGAGGGCAATGAAGGAGACATTTTTGTTACTTCTTTTGGTTCGAACCCAGCCCATCAGGGTGATTTCCTGTCCGATTGGGGTTTGTTCGAGTATGGTCTTGATTTTGACCCGCTTGTTGAATGCCATGGATGATTTTTTTTGGGAAAAATAGATTTCCTGCATGAATAAAATGGAATGCAAAAAAACGATTAAATCACGTTTTTATCAAAAAATTGCCTCTTTTTCCTAAATTTGGTCAGTGGGCTTTTTCTGGTGAAAAAGCTTTTTTTAAACCCATTTTGGTGGTTTTATCTCAATTCAATGCAAAAGTTAAATCTTTCTCAGTCACTTTCTCAAAAGCTATCTCCCCAGCAGATTCAGTTTATCAAACTGCTTCAGGTGCCTACTGCTGAGCTGGATGCAAGAATAGAAGAGGAGCTGGAAATCAATCCTGCTTTGGAAGAGGGAAAAGAAAAAGAGCAGGAAACGGCCCAAGAAGAGGAATACGAAGACTCCTTTGATGACGACTTGGGTCGAGACGACCATGAGCTGAATTTGGATGACTACCTGGACGATGAGTACAGTGGATACAAAATGCAGGGAGACGGGAATTACAATTCCGACGAGGATGATCGGGAAATCCCGATTTCCAGTCAGTCCAGTCTTCATGAGCAACTGATTTCCCAATTGAATTTTCTCAAGCTCGATGACCGACAAAAAGTCATCGGTCAGCAGCTGATCGGGAGTATAGAAAATGACGGCTATATCCGCAGAGATCTGGAAGCAATCATCAATGATCTGGCTTTCGGACAGAATATTGAGACCGATCTCGACGAGCTGGAAGAGATCCTGCGAAAGATCCAGACTTTTGACCCTGCCGGAATTGCTGCCAGGAATCTTCAGGAGTGCCTTTTGATCCAACTCGAACGAAAAGAGCATCCCGATGACCCCAATGTGCAGCACGCGTTATTGATCATTCACGATTGCTTTGATGAGTTTACCAAAAAGCATTACTCCAAAATCCAAAAGAGACTGGACCTGTCTGAGGAAGAAATCAAAGAAGCGGTCAACCTGATTACCCGACTCAATCCCAAGCCGGGAGGAATATCCGATGGGCTGGTCCGTACTCAGTACATCATCCCCGACTTTATCCTGACCAACAATAGTGGCAAACTAGAGGTATCCCTTAATTCTCGCAATGCGCCAGAGTTGAGGATATCCCGATCTTATGCAGAGATGTTTGACGCTTATGACAAGAGTGATAAAAAGGACAAAAAACTTAAAGAGACCGTCACTTTTGTCAAGCAGAAGCTAGATTCTGCCAAATGGTTTATCGATGCGATCAAGCAGCGGCAAAACACCTTGCTTAGGACCATGGAAGCCATTTTGAAATACCAATATGAGTTTTTCCTGGATGGAGATGAGACCAATCTCCGCCCTATGATTCTGAAGGATATTGCAGAAAAAATCGATATGGATATCTCCACCGTTTCCCGTGTGGCCAACAGCAAATCCATTCAAACTGAATTTGGCGTATATCCTTTGAAGTACTTTTTCTCAGAGGGGATTTCTACAGACAGCGGAGAGGATGTGAGTAACCGTGAAGTGAAATCAGTGCTGCAGGGGATGGTCGATGGCGAGGACAAGAAGAAGCCGCTTTCTGATGATAAATTGGTCAAAATGCTCAATAAAAAAGGATATAATATTGCCCGAAGGACAGTCGCCAAGTACAGAGAACAGCTTCAGATTCCGGTGGCAAGATTAAGAAAGGAACTTTAGTGGGGAGGATATTTGCTTTGGTAATTACGGTTGTTTTTCAGCCGCTATTGATGCCTGCCTTGGTTTATGGAATGATCCTGTTTGCAGTACCTGAAGCAACCAGCATTCCGGAACAGGTCAAGGACAGAGTTTTTTACCTAATCATCCTGTCTACTTTACTGATTCCGATGATTTCGATTATTGGACTGCGGCTGATGGGTACAGTGAAAAGCCTGCATATGCCTGAAGTAAAAGACCGGATCATTCCCTTTTTGATTACCTGCATTTATTTCTTTTTGACTACCTATTTTCTTTACCAAAAAAGTGATCTAGACCCCATTCTATGGCAGGGAATGGCAGTGATTTTGACTGCAGTCGTAGTACTTACCTTGGTTACTTTTGTCTGGAAAATGTCCGCTCATATGACAGGAGTGGGTGGGCTGATGGCCTTGGTGCTGGTTTTGGCCCGTAATTTCTCAAATTTCCAACCTCTTTATCCACTCATTTTGGTTTTGGTCTTGAGTGGGGCCATAGCTACTTCGAGGCTTTACCTGAATGCACATAAGCCGCTGGAAGTTTATGCAGGTTTTGCTTCCGGATTTTTGGTATGCTGGTATGGGTTTTCTTGGATTTGGTCCTAAAAAAAAACCCCATTAAGCGAAAACTTAACGGGGGTGGAGAACTTGTTTTATTTGTAATTAGAACACCGTAACTGCTATTCCAAAATTGATTTGGCTGGCCTGATTGGCAAATGGGCCTCGTCCCGCTTGCCATAAATCATTGAGGAAGAAGTTGCCCCAAGCATAAAATCCAGGACTGCCTGCTTTTACGGTCAAAGCATATCGAATCTTTTCTACCCCGTAGTTTTCGGAGGTTTTTACTTTTACTTTGCCTGTATCGGCAGTTTCGTACTTGGTTTTTGTATGTGCCTCGTAGAGAAAGCCTACTTTTCCACCTACAGCGACCCTGAAGCTTTTGCTGTAGTTGGATTTGTTGAAATGATAGCGAAGCTCCAACGGGATCTCGAAATAATTCATCGCAAAGTTATTGGCTTTGAGGATGAGGTCGTCCCCGTATACTTCTGTGACATCTACCAATTCTGAAGATTCAGGGCCTAAATCAGGATTACGGAAAAGGTTGTTGTCATCTCCAAACTGGAGTTTGTCTGACCCAATCCCAAAGCCTGGATTGATGGTAAACCCGGATGCGTCACCTCCCACGGCAATGGGGAATTGATAGGAAATATTGAATGTCCTGGATGGGAAAAAGTTTGTTCTCAGGTCTGCGGGGCGGTTGGTTAACACATTGAAGCCAAATTCAAAATTAAGATCGCTAGGGATATTGGGGCGGCCTCCGATGGGAGTTTTTGGTTTTTTTTCAGTCTCCTGGGCATGGACAGCATTCAGGGAAAACAAGGCCAAAGCCAGAATAAATAATTTTTTCATCAAGGGGTCTTCTTTGCTTGGAATGTGGGCAAAAATATAAAATCCAAGAGGATAAACCCCTTAAAAGCTCTTAATTATTCTTAAGGGAAAAAGGGAAATGAAATAGTCTCATAAAAAATCTTGAAATAGGTTCTTGGAGAAAAAATTAAAATAGGTACTTTTGCAAACCCATTCGGCCTCGTAGCTCAACTGAATAGAGCACCTGATTACGGCTCAGGAGGTTTCAAGTTTGAATCTTGACGAGGTCACCAGAGCTCAGTTCGCAAAAACTGGGCTTTTTTATTTCACCCACTTTTTCCCATATTCGAATAAACTTTCCCGTATGCGTAAGCTTTTTGTTGTTTTGCTGATCGCCCTTTTAGGCTGTGATGAGTTGGTGGATATTAAGAAGATAGACGGCCCTTGCACCATTCAGCTTAAAGACGGGACCCTCATCGAAACAGAAGGCATCGAGTTGCTCAAAAGCACCGGAACGCTCACTTACAGGGACCAAGACGGAAAGCTTTGGTCCATTGCTGTGGACCGATACGAAAGGTATACCTGCGGAAATTAATCCAAAGCATCAATCAGTAACACCCAGTCATTTCCCCTGCCTGAACTGGGAGGATTCACCCGGAGATTCTTTTCTTTTCCTACTGTTTTTCCATCATTTTCGAGGAATTGCACCCCTGTCCTTGGGTCATACCAAGTCAACTGGAATCGGTCGCCTTTGAGTGTAGACATATTGATGGGGATTTCTGATCCCTCAGGACTGTAGATTAAAGCATAAGTTCCACTTTGATTTCGGGTTGCTGCCAAATAGGCTTCGCTGTAGTCTTGAGATTCATCGATCAGACCTTGGTCTGGAATTCGATCAAAATAGGATCTGCTTAGTAGGAGTTTTTTGAGGTGCTTTACTTGATTGGCCACTTCCAAATCCAGGGATTTGTGCCAAGGCTTAAGGGGAGCATTGACCGGTGTTTTATCCAAATCATACATTTGCCATACTGCATGGCAGCCGTAAGTTTGTCCGGCAGCACCGGCAAAAACATTCCAATACATGATTCTCCGAATATCTGCGGCCTCATTGTATCCCAATTCCTTGGCATTAAAGCATTTGGGATGTTCTTCGTAGGCGGGTTCTCCATCGAGTGTTGGTTTTTGTGGAGCCAGATTCAGGTCATGGGTGATTTTCTCATAAGTGGCTTGATTAGGACAATGACCCGTCTGATGCATATTGAAATCCAGCCAGGCAGCTTGATGAAACCAATTGCTACTTCCCCCTGGACCTGCAGGCTGGGGGTGGAAGGTGATGAGGATTTTATTGTCTGGATTTTGGCTTTCCAGAATTCCTTTAGCCATTTGATTCCAAACCTCGATATCCTCCGAGTTAGCTCTTGGATTACGGTCTCCCCCCAATACCCAGATAAGATTTTTTTGGTTTCTGTACCGATTTCCGATCCATTTTCCATAGGTGTAGGCAGTACTGGGAGTAAAGATCTCGGGTCCGATTCCCCAAGATTCTTTGAAAAGCTTATCCCCCCAAGTAGGAAGTAGGGCAATATGGATGTTTCTTTCCAATGCCAACTCCAAAATGCGATCTACATGCCGGAAATAAGCTTCATTGTAGCTCCAAGCAGACAAGTCTGAGAAAGGGAGGTCTCCGTTGGCATTGGGGGTATGGATTCCATCCAATTCCGCCAATACCACCGCCTGAACTACATTGAACCCTTGCTTTTGACGAATGTCCAAATAGGAAGTGGCCTGCTTCTCATCCAGTCTGTGAAATAGCTCCCAAGCCGTGTCTGCCATCCAGAAAAAGGGTTCCCCCTCTGAGGTCATCAAGTATCGCTGACTGGAGTGAATCTGAATTGGCCCATCAATTTGCTGGGAAAAGCCATAATTCAGGATAAATGTGAGGGAGAGGATCAGAAATTTTTTCATGGGATAAAAAAAAGGCAGCCCTTGGGGCTGCCCGATGGAGAATTAGTGAGCGGCTGAAGTGGCTGGTTTACTGCCACGCTGCCAGATAAAGAAGATGATAAAGAGCACAATCAGAATTCCGGGGAAAGACACCATTTTCATTAGTGTTTCTTGTCCTGCGGCCAATTCCAAGGCATCTCCACTGAGACCTGCAGCGGCCTGAGCAGCTCTATCGCTGTCTATCCATCCACCGATAATAGGTTGGAATATAGCAGTAGAAAACATGCCCACACCCCCGATAATTGACATACCCAATGCTCCGGATAGTGGGACTCGCTGTGCCACAGCCCCAACCATGACTGGCCAGAAGTAACATACTCCAATAGCAAAGATCAAAGCTGCCAAGTAAGCCATTGGGCCGGTTACCGTGCTGAACATGAAGATTCCCAAAGCAGCAAAGATGGATCCTCCCAGAAGTACCCCGGTTTGTCCCAAAGATTTGACTACCGGACCGGCAAAGAATCTACCTACGGCCATCACTCCTGTGGTCAGCGCAAGAATCAACATCGGGCTGGCACCACTTGCACTCATGATCAATCCTACCCATTGCTGAGGACCAAATTCGGTAATTGCGGTTAAAGCCATGCAGAAAAACAGGAAGATGAATACTGGGCTAAACATGGCTTTGATATTGGATCCCACAGAGGTGACTCCCTCTACAGAAGGTTTTGGGAAAGCTTTGCCAAAAAACAGGACAGCATACGCGATGGTCGGAATCATCATTACCCAAACCTGAGCTTGCCAGGCAAACCCGCTGTCTGTCATAAATTTGGAAACCAAACTCCCCAATACTATTCCTCCGGGAAACCACATGTGGAATCGGTTGAGCATTTTGTTCAAGGTAGTACCCGAATACATGTCTGCTATCATGGGATTACAGGCAGCTTCTGTACAGCCGTTGCCAAATCCGATAAACAAGGTAGAAATCAGTAAGGTGGTATACCCTCCTGCATAAATGGTCATCAGGATCCCCAAAGTATGGGTGACGAAAGCAATTCTCATGATATTGGCTGGGCCTACGATATGGTAAAACAAACCTCCCAAAATCATGGAAATCGGGAAGCCCAGAAACCACATGGAGTTGATAAAACCTAACTGTTCGGCAGTCAGTCCGAATGAATCCCCCAATTGAGGAAGAATACCTGCCCTGATCGAAAACGAAAAGGCGGTCGTGATTAGCGCCAGGCAACTTGCGTTGAACAGAGCGCCTCGGTTGATGGTTTGAGTCATAGATGCGTGCTTTTGGTTTTTGGGTTTGAAATAAACGTTCAGAAGACGCTCAAAATAGAAAAAAAAGTCGATTTAGCTTTCCCGTGCAAAAAATATTATGTGGAGTAGGGTCTGCCATCTTTTGCCAAAAAAGCACTTGTTCAAGATTTGGAAGGAAAAAGCATTCCCGAAGCCTAGGGCCCCACTGCAATGAAGCTCCGAGTTTGTTCAATCAATTCCCCGGGGAATTACTCGATAACCAGCAGAGAAGAAGTGATCACTTCTTCATACTCATAAAGTGGGTTGCGGACTTTAAGTTTGACTACATAAGTACCCAAAGGAACGAGTTGACCAAAAGAAACGCCGTCCCATTCCAGAAAGGCCTGCTCGAAGGGGATTTCCATTGACTTTTCGAAATGAATCAAATTACCTCCCCGATTGAAAATATACAGTTCAGCCTCGGTGACCCCTTCACTCAAATAGACTTCAAAATTTTTGGAAGGATCTCCCAGAATCATAGCAGTAGGCATTCTCACCTCAAACGAACAGGCATCATAAGTCCTAAAACTGTCGAAAAATTCACACCCGTCTTCGGTAATCACTTTTAGGGAATAGTTGCCGGCCTCCCGAGGGGTAAAGATAGGATCTTGGGATACCAGCTGCTCGCCAAAATACCAATAATAGAATGCATAGCCGCCTGGATTCAGCGCAGGTCCTCTCTTTCCTTTGGAACAGACTCCATACACCTCTTCCAAGTCAGGAGGAGTCAGCAAGTCACTGTTTTCGATAAGTATAAAGTTTCGTCCGATTTCGCAACCTATTCGATTGTATACCACAGCTTCATAGTTTCCCGTCTCTTCTACGGTGATTTCAAATTGGCCTTCCAGCTCAGGAAGGCTCCTTCGGTTACCTGCATCATCAAAAAATATCCATTCAATTTGCCTTACTGCGTCCATATTGGTAGAGACCTGAATGGTACTGGTTCCGGGGATAGGGCAGATTTTATTTGCCTCCATATTTACGTCCACCTGAAGGATGGGTGGTTCTACAGTAAAGAAGATTGGGTTTTTGGGACAGAATCCACTTTGAAGTGGCTGGACGATCAGAGAATAATCTCCTACAGCTGTGGAAAAGAACAATTCATTTCGTCCCACTATCACTCCTTCTGAATTGATCCATCGGATAGAAGCTTCTTCCGCGGTCAGGCCGGTGAGGTCAGCTTTGTACACCTGGTTGCCAAAGCAGTCCTCTTCATAGAGCGACAATCCAAAGGAAAAGTCCCTGGCAAGGGTAGCTTGGATTTTTTGCTCTCTGGGACAAAGTGTTGAGTTGGGGTCTGCAGGCGATCCTCTCAGTGTATATTCTCCTCCCTGAGTGAGAGAGAATGCCTCCCCCGAGGAAATAGTCCGGATAGTTTGGTCCGGATAGGTAAGCCTGAAGATGAGGTTTTCTGTGGTTTCAGGCATCAGGTCAAAGGTTTGGCAGATGGTAATTTCTCCCGGTACATCAAAACTTACCGAGGGCTTAGAGTCAATTATGAAGTCTTCCACAGGGTAGGTGCAGCCATCGATTTTTAATTCGAATAGGTACCTGCCTCCTTTTACCGGGATCAGTAGGGAGTCCTGATCATTGATCGTCCCCTGAGTGATAAGTCCGACACCCGGAGACAGGATTCGGTACTCTCCATTGACCTGCCCTTGGGCAAAAGCCATGGCGATAGCACCCAAATTAACGCCGGAATCTGAGCAGGTCTCTGGGGTCAAGGTGTATGCTGGCAGCGAAATGTCCGGTGTGGTGGGATTGACAATTGGGGGTTCTTTGGACTCCAAATCCAAAAGAGTGATGAATTGACAGCCATTGGAATATATGGCAACGGTATACAGCTGGGGTTTGAGGTCATCAAGAATGATTTGCTGGCCTGAGACTACATTCAGTTCGAGAAGTGGCGCCTCCACTACCACTAAGGAATCCAAGTCGTTGATTGCGGTTATCGAAAAAGAACCATTTGGTTCAGCACAGTTGTCCGGATTTTCTAAGATTTGAATGGTGATTTTCGGAGTTTCATTGACTTCAAAGGTTATTTTTCTTTCCGAAGGACAATCTTGGAATTCCGGATCATTGGCTCTGAATTTGGCAGTGTACACACCAGGAGTCTGAATTTTCCCGGGGTCTAAGGTCACACTGAACGAAGTGCCTAAAGATTCAACTATCGAAGAGCCGGGGGATTGCAGAAACCATTCTCCGGAGAGCGGCGTGTCAGAACCCAAGGTGATGGATTCCCCCTGACAGATCACTGATTTGGAAACAGTCGGCTCAAAATCGAGGGATGGCCCTACGTAGGTGGAGCCGGAAATCAAACATTCTTGTGCTCCGCTGGTCCCGTTGAGGAAAAGTTCGATTTTGTAGAATCCTTCCTGGCTTACAAAAATGCTGTTTGTCGTGCCTACTACATTATCTCCGATATCCGTCCAGATAAAGTTGTAATTCTCGAAATTTGGAGTGGAAGGGTCAATGGCCGTGATTTCGGTAGGTGTATCTCCGCAGAGAAGATAATCCGGAAGCAAGGCAAGGCTGGGGCCTTGCTGGACATTGACCGTGATTGTCTGCGAATAGATGATGGCACTGTTTCTCCTCACATTGAGCGAAAGGGAGTACCTTCCTGTTTGATTAAATGAAACTTTTATCGTTTCAAATTGCCTGCCACCACTTCGATTGAAGATTTCCTGGCCTTGTGTATCCGTGACCAGCCAGCTGTAGACATCGGTATCGGGATCTCCTCCTCCGCTGTAGGTTCCCACTACTCCGCCGAAAACAATGCATAGATTTTCCGGCCCCACCAATAATGGGTCAGTCCGGAAAGTGAGATCGCTTGGGGAAATTTCTGTGCTGTGTCCAATTCTGCCCTCCAGAGAGGGGATAAATGCAAATAAGATCAGCAACCAAGACCACATCTCAATATTCCTTTTTGGATATTGAGTCGGATTCAAAGGGAATTTTGTAATACTAAGGGTGAACCGCAAAATTAACTCCAAATGCTGGAATTACAGTCAAATAGCTTTTCAAAAAATGTTCCACTTATTTCTGCCTTTTCCGATCAGTCGATGACAAGAATAGCTCCCAGTTCATCTTTGCTGATATTTTTCTCTATGTTTCGATACCATACCCGGTAGGCATAGGCTCCCGGAAGGGCTTTTTCTCCATTCACATACCCGTCCCAAAAGCAAGTAGATTCTTCTTTGATCAGATCGGAATTTTTACAGTGAAAAACCGGATTTCCCCATTTGTTGTAAATCCACACTTCCAGTTCATCAATCAGGTAATTGGTATAGATCAAAAAGGGCAAATTGGGGTTCCCCGGTTGGATCGCATTGGGAAATATCACACGGAGTTCACATTCCTCCTCGGTTTCAAACTCCGTCCGATAAGCACAGCCTTCTTGGCTGATGACGATCAAGTGGAAAGTTCCGATTTGGGAAGGTTTATAAGTAGGGCTTGTAGAAACCAAATTATCCTCAAAATACCACTCATAGGAGGCGAAATTGCCGGGATTCAGCATAGGGGCTATTTCATACCTGGGGCATATCTGATAGGACTCCTCCAATCTCGGTCGGTTTTGGTCAGTGCTTCTGATGACCAAAACAGAATCCATTCCCAACAAGCATCCAAAAGCATTGAATAGCCTGACTTCATAGGTGCCTTCCTCCAATGCTAGGATTTCAGTCTTCCCGCTTTCTGTAGCCAGCTGGGAGGTGTTGTTGCTGAGGTCGGTAAACCACCATTGGATGGTTTGGACTGTTTCGAGATTAGCACTTAGGGTTAGGGCGGCATCAGGCTGGTCGGGACAAAGGGTCTCACCAATCAGGTCTACCTCCACTTCAAGAATAGGCACAGGGATTTCAAATTCCACTGGAGTTATCCCGCAGGGAATGGAACCTTTGGGCTGTACTTCCAGCGAAAAGGTTCCATAAGTCGAAGTGGTAAGGATCGCTTGAGTGCTGACCAAAGTACCTGCCGGATTTCTCCAAAAATAATCCACTGAGTCAGCCGGATAGTTTTCTACTTCTGCCCGATATTCGTATTCTCCTACACAGCTCTGATTGGTTAATTGAGGGGAAAAAACTACCCGAGGATTGATTTTCACCTCAATTGTTTTTTGATCGGGACAAAGGGGACCGCTGATAGTTGGATCATAGCCCAAAATGGTGTAGGTCCCTTCCTGATCCAAGGAAAAAGCCTCATTCCAGCCTTTGATTTCCGTTTTTCCATCAGGGAATATCAACTCAAACTCCAAGGGTTCTTCCGACTCTGGAATCAAAGAATAAGGATCACAGATCGAAAGGGAATCCACAACGGTAAATGGAACCTTGTTCGGGATCAAATCCAAATCCAAACTGTTCCTTCCCAATTCGCAGTCCTTATTGATGGAAGGGATTCGGCTAAATACAGCAGCCTCGTAGTTCCCTGCCACATCTACCGTGATTTCATTTTGGTTTTTGTACTGTGGCAGGTTTTCAATATTTCCCAAATCATCGTACCGTCTCCACTCGATATCGGTGATTTCCTCGGGAAAAGTCGTACTCAGGCTGATAATCGCTCTTGGACCAAATTCACAGAGCTTGGTGGAGGTCAGGGTCACCTCAACGGAAAGCACAGGCTGGCTGATTTCAAATTCCAAAGGAGGAATCGGGCAGGCAGTGCTGTTTGCCGGCTGGACATCCAGCTTGTAAGTACCGAAGGAAATCGGGTTCAAAAACTGCCCTGTACCCACCAAATCATCATTTTCATCCAACCAACGAAATAGCACTGAATCGGGATCTCTGCCGAAGAGGTTGGCTTCATAGGTTCTGTTGCCAAAGCAATCCTGGTCTATCAGAACCGGTTCAAAGTCCACAGGATCTACTACAGTTACCGTAAGATTTCTTTGCAGGGGACAAAGCAAATCCTGATTGGGAAGTCTGCCCACAAGGCTGTATTCTCCAGGCTGAGTGAGGGTAAAGGCTTCACCGGCAGGTTGTACGGTTTCTGACCCATCCACCAGATATAGCAATGAAAACTCCAAAGCCTGACTGGTCTCCGGAATCAGATCAAAGCTTTGACAGATCGACAGGGAATCAGGAATAGAAAAAGCCACTTGCTGCAGGCTAGGAACGTCAATCACTTCCGATTTTGGAAGGTTGCAGCTGTCTTTGTCATAAATTTCAAAAAAATACCTGCCTCCTGGCACATCAAAAAGCAATTCTGTTTCATTGCCCAAGGCTTGGTTTTGGAAGATGCCCCCTCTTGAATTGAGGATTCGATATGATCCGTCAATTACAGGGCCATTGAGAAGTTTTACGAGAAATGAGCCGTTGATTTTGCCGGTATCGGTACATTTTTCGGGTTCTATATCTTCGATTTCAAAAGTTAATTCTACAGGAGGGTCCAGTAAGGGCACCACGGAAGCTAGGGAGTTGGTACAATTGCCCAGTTGAGCGGTGATCGTGTAGGCGCCGGATTTTAGGCCCGGAATAAGGATAGGATCTCCTGGATTAAAAGGACCCATACTGATTCCTAATCCATCAATGAATATCAGGTCAATGAAAGTTACCGCCTCCAAGATAAGGGTACCGTCGGCTACCAAGCATTCGGTGGCCCCATTGGCACTGACAAATTCGATTTCCGGGAGTGGATTGAAGGTGAAGGTGCTTTGGGATTGTTGGATACAAGCGGGATTGTTGGGGTTTGGAACCTTAAAAATTGCAAGATAATCGCCGAAGCCCTTGGTTATTTTGCCTGCTGAGAGAGTTTTAGAAGTACCGGGACCTAAGGCAATCAGCTCCGGATCCCCTACTTTTTGATAAAACCACTCTCCTTCGGCCGAAGGGGATGAGCTAAATGTGATGGATAGATCAGGACACAGGGATGAGGCATTGGAGGTAATGGAGTAGGAGGGAGCGAGGTTGACCTGAGTAGAAAGACTGGTCACACAGTCGTCTATGCCTGAGGTATTTTCGAAGAAAAAAGAAACAGAATATGTTCCGGGATTAGCTGCCTCCACCGTGTTTTGGTTGCCGATGACATTCCCGCTTCCGTCCTTCCATTCAAAAGTATATTTGGCAAAATTGGAACTGGTAGGGTCTATGGCTGAGATAAAAATGGGTTGGTTTTCGCAGATGGTGTAATTGGGCTTGAGCAAGATCAATGGGCCTTGGACGACTTCCACCTCTTTTGAAAGATTCCCGATGATTATGCCCCCCCTCGAAACCACCAATTTGATCTGATGAACTCCAATCAAGGAAAAGGTATAACTAAGGGTTTGAAAACCCGCTCCTCCGGATCCCTTGAACAGGAGCTGCCCTGATGGCCCAGTCAGCTCCCAGGAGTAAACATCCGTGGCCGGATTTCCTCCTCCAAAATAATCCGCAAGGATACTCCCGAAGACATTGCAAAGTCGGTCTGGACCGGTCAATTCAGGGTCAAATGCAATACTTGCAGATTTTTCCTCCCCGGCAAGCGCTAGTTTCTCGTCAGATACAGGACCTGACAGGATAAATGAAAAAGCAAAAAGAACAATGGAAGATTGGATTGAAATCACGAGTAAAAACCTGAAATTCTGATACTAAGCTACTATTTTTTGGGCGCGCAAAAAATCCGTGGACTTGGTAGTTAAATCAAAATTGCAGGAATTTATCCTATCTGACAAAGACCCAATCGAAAGTTGAGCTCAAACCTTCTGAAAACTCATATTTTTCTTCATTGAATGCCTTCAAATGCGCAGGATCTGAGATTTTATTTTTGATGGCAAAATTGGTCATCATCCCCCTTGCCTGCTTAGCATAAAGACCAATTGTTTGGTATTTTTCGTTTCGAAACTCCTTGAAATGTACAGTAATCACAGGTGATTTCAAGGCCTTTTGATCTACCGCCTTGAAGTACTCCTGAGAGGCCAGATTTACGATAGGCTTTCCCTGAGCGGTGGTTTGAATGGCTTTTGCGATTTTGGTGCCCCAGTACTCATAGAGATTTTTCCCTTTGGATGTAGAGAGAGGAGTACCCATTTCCAGTCTGTAGGGCTGGATTAAATCCAAAGGCTTAAGCAGCCCATAGAGTCCTGATAGAATTCTTAGGTGATTTTGTGCAAATTCAAAATCTTCCGGGGAAAAGCTTTCTACCTCAATTTTGGTGTAAACATCGCCTTTGAAGGCAAGAAGCGCCTGCTTGGCATTTTCCGGATTGAATTCCTTTTGAAAAGTCTTATACCTCGCTTCATTAAGGGTTGCCAGATTTTCACTGACCTGCATCAAATCGGCAATTTCCTGTGCCGATTTTTTTTTCATGACATTGACCAGATTATTGATATCTGAGACAAACTCCGGGTGGGAGTGGTTTTTGAATTCTGGAGTGGAGTAATCGAGTGTTTTGGCAGGAGAAATAAGAATCAGCATGCTATTGGATAATCGTAATCGCTTTGGTTTCGGTTTCAGTGAGGTTTTGATCTCGGGAATAAAACTTCACTAGCACCGCATATGTTCCGTTGGGGACAAATTTTCCGTTGACTATGCCGTCCCAAGGGCAGAAAGGCTGCCTGGGTTCGAGGTTTTCATGCTCGCAATAGAAAATCAGCTCTCCCCATCGATTGAAAATGAATACTTCTACTTCGTCGATGTACTCATTGGCATAGAGGATAAAGTTCCTATTAGGATCATCCAAAACCACCCCACTGGGATACCTTACCCTGAGGCGACAGTCTTCAAGGACGGTGAAAGTAGCCACATATTCGCATCCCAGATTATCCGATACGGTGAGTTCGTATGGGCCTGGTCTTTCTGGAGTAAATATCCCCTCGGTGGACACTTCTACTCCGTTTAGTTTCCAGGAATAGTTGTCGTAAGTCCCAGGGTTGATGCTGGTAGTTACTCCTTCTACTGCACAGATGGTGATGGGGCCTTGAGGCACTACGGGAGGGATGATGGTGGATCGGACCACATTGCCACTTGCTCTTCCCAGTTCACAACCTAAAGTACTTCGGATCAGCACTTCATAGGTGCCTTCCTGATTTACGTCCACAATTGGCAGATCGTCAAATTGGGGAATTCGGGTCCGGGTCCCTCCGTTGACAATAAACCATTCGATAGCTCCCACATTACTCAAGTCCCCATTGATCTGGATAGTGGTACTGGAAAGCTCAATGCAGAAGGGTTGCACATCCAGAGCTATAGCTACCGGATCGGTCAGGACCTCGGCAGTGAATGGAATGGGATTGGTAGGGCAAAGTCCTCCTGCAGCTGGCTGTACTTCCAGGGAATATTGACCAGCCCGACTGGGAACAAAAGTTTGTCTTCTTCCTACAATTACCCCCAATTCATCTCTCCACAAGAAAACCACATCTGCAGGGTTGGCATTGTTCAATACGGCCTCATATCGAATTCCACTTTGGCAATCTATGACTGGTCCTGAGAGCTCATAGTCCAAAGTCTGGGAGAGATTTACCTGCATTTGGATTTCCCGAGGACAATCCACTCCGTTAGGGTCTTCACCGCGAATGGTGTAAGTATCAGATTGGGTAAAGGTAAATTCCCCGGACGCGTTTGGAGTGAAGGCTGTTCCGCTGGAATTTGTAGCGGTGAAAGTCAAAGAATTAGGACTTGAAGGAGCAAAAGTAAAGCTTTCGCAAGCCGTCACCGAGGTTGGAACAGAGAAAAGCACTTCCAGTTTCTGTGCGATAGAATAGACCATGGGATCAGGAATCGCGCAGCCAAACTGATCCCTTACCTCCACTAAATATTCTCCATAAGGTACTGCTACATCAAAGCTTGCAGAGTTGGGAAGTGGACCTGTGAATACCTGTCCGTTTCCTTGTCTCACAATTTCATATTCTCCGATTTGTGCCACTCCAGAATCAAAGGAAATAGTCAGGATGCCCGGCGTGACTCCTGTAGTTGCACAAGTCTCATCCTGAGCATTTACAGTAAATGCGAAGAGGGTAGGAGGGTTTAGGTTTTCCACGGTGACGGAAGAGGAGAAAAAGCAACCCGATGCATTATCTGCCTCAATGGTGTATACTCCCGGAAGCACATCAGGAACAGGCAAGATGTCTCCAGCATTGACATTGCTGAAAGTTAAGGCTAATTCGGGAATCCTAACTTCTGTTGCACTGGCTTGCATGAGGATTTCAAACGCACCATCGGCTGTAGCACAATCTGTAGCCGGATTAGTGGAAGTAGGGACCAAAAGAGGGAGTTCATTGACCAGTAGATTGCTGGTCTTTTCGAAAATACAACCCGGTAAAATGGGGTCTTCTCCTACAAAGATGATCTCGTATTGACCTGGACCCGGAAGATTGATCACAAACAGCTCCAATTCGAAAAATTCACCCAATGAAACCCGGGTGGGATCACCGTTTAGGGTGTAATACCACTCCCCTTCCAAAGGTGTATCCGGTGCGAAGGTGACCACAACATCCTCGAAACACACCTCATCGGCAGAAGCATTGACTTCAAATTCAAATGCAGGACCTACAAAAATATCAGCAGTGGCCGGACAGGTTTCAAAAAACAAGGCCTCATCATCAGAAAGTCCGTCAGGGAGTCGATAACTTACCCTGACCGTGTAAATGCTCTCTTCGTCAACTGTGATCGAGTTTGAATTTTCATCTCCGAAAATCACCCCAGCGGCATTGGTCCACTGGAAGTCGTACAATCCACTCGCTGGATCATAGCCATCAATTGCGGTAAGGGTGACAGGATTGCCAGCGCAAAGCGTGGCATCCGATCCCAAAGTCAGAACGGGAGGAGCCACTACCTCAAACTCCCCTTCCGCTTGGAAATAGTTCGCCTCGGCACATCGGTCCACACGCAGGTTGACTGTGTATCTGCCAGGTTCATTGATTATCTGCTCCAAGGTCTGGAATTCTTCTCCAGGTCCCCCAAACTCATTCAAAATAACTATTCCGTCCTCTCTTGTAATGGTCCAAAAGTAGGAATCGATATCAGGTTCTCCAGCCCCTTCAAAAATAGCTTCTACTCCTAGGGCAGGGTCCAGACAGAGCCGTGTGGGGATAGAAAGCGCAGGCTCTGGGATAGAGCTGCCGGAATTTTGCACAAAATTGGGTAGCCCCAGATTGGAAGTTCCCGGCATGGGTTGAACAGCATCTTGGGTAAACGAGCTAGTGCCGGAACAACCACTGCCTACCTGTATCTGACCGATTCGATTGTCTCCTACCACTGCTACGTAGATTTGTCCGTCTGAAGCGATCTGAAGTGCTCCGAGATTCAAGGCCGCTGTTCCGCTTACCTGATTTTTGGTGCTGAGGATACACGCTTCCCGTTGGGGTCTGGTGGTAGCATTGGCAAAGCAAGCAGGACAAGGTGCTGCATCCGGATCGTCGTTGGCTACTTGAGTTATAATCATTTCCTCGACTCCAGGACCTCCATTGCGATAGGAGACGAGGATGCGGTCAGAATCATTGGAAAATTCCAATCCATAGATATCTCCGTTGCAACCTAGGTCCAGTCGGGCATATTCGGTCATCCTTCCAGTCTGCTGATCAAACTCGAAGATTTCGGCCCGGTTACACCCTCCTTCGGAAATGGTTACTGCCAATTTGCTTCCATCTGGGCTAAACTTCATCGCTCCCACCCCTGAATTAAAGCCATGGTTGCTTCCGACTGAGCTTAGAACCGGCTGGCCGATCCCATTGACTGTGACCGGATAGGCACGGAAAGTGTTGTTTCCCAGCTCGTGAAACATCACCCAAGTGGTGTCCCCTGATGTCAGGGCGGCCGTTTGTTCGGTACTTGGGCTGAAAAGGAAGTTGTTTTTGGTGGTCACATTCCCTACTCCGGTAGGATTTTCAGACTTGATATCCACAACGGTGTAGCTGACTGTATTTGACCCTCCTGATTGAGCCTGTGTAGTAAATAGGTAAAATAAGGTGGGCTGGGTAGGTACAGGCACAGCAATCACAGATTGGCTGGCAGTATTGTCTCCACCGATATTGTCTCCGTTTTCCATCAGCTGCCCGTTCAGATCCCAGACTGAGGATCCATCGGTAAAGAACAAAACCTGTCCAGTCTGATCAGAAATGGTGGTAGTACCCGCGGGGATATTCTGAGGATGTCGCTGAGCTATCGGGCGGGGAGTTGGTGCTGTTTCATCATCGGGATCAGGATTGAAATCCAACCCTGCACCATCCCCAAAATACCAGATATTATTGGTCTGATCTGGCAGGTCCCACATCCGGATGCGGATTTCTGCATAGGCATAGCACTGTGAGCCGGGTTCTCTCACCAAAACCCAATACAAACCGGGTCTACAGACCTCATTGGGCTGCTGACCGATCCATCCTTCATCTCTTTTGTTGGACCAAAAATATTCGTAAGTGGCGCCTGACCCTCCAGGAGCTTCCCCTCCTGCGGCTTGTGCCTGAAGGAAAGGAGCGATATCGAGACAGGTTTCGCAGACAGTCGTGTCTGAGGGTGTAAAATTTGCCTCCAGATTATTTTCAGTGAGAGGAATGGTCTTGGTGACATCCCGAGTCGTGCCATCCGCAAATTCTACGGTAAGGGTGACCGTTACACTGGATTCTTGAGCAGCATCCTGAGGAATCAAAAAGTGCTCTTGATTAAAATCCGCCGGGAGCGGATTACCGTCCGAGTCGGTAAGTGGGGGGGTGAATTCCCAATTGAAAGAAACAGGCTGATAATTTTGCGGAGTAATCTCGCTGGTCAGCTGAACTGGATTATTCGCGCAGGGCTCCAATGGGTCCCAAGTAAAGTCCACTGTGGGATTGATATCAGCATTGGGAGCGAAGGTCGGAAAGATTTTTCCACAGAAATCCGTCCCATTAAATGGATCTTCTTCCACGACCAAAGCCGTCAAGTCGGGTTCATTGGGATTGGTTACCCTTCCCAGGAGTTGGGGACCGCCGGGAACTTCTTCATAAATGTAGTATAGTTGACCGTCAGGGCCTGCTTTTACATCGTAGATCTGGTGCAGAGCGGGATCGGTGGGAATCAACTCAGGAGTAGCACTGAGATCAGAGGAAGGTACACGGAAGAGCTCATTGCCACGGGAGAAGTAAATAAATTCTCCATCCGGAGAAAAATCCGCTCCACCGATTTCACCCACTCCTCCTGATTCACTGATAGGTGTAGGGTTGCCGAAATTTCCGCTGGCAGAATCGAAAGAAAGCACAAGGATATCGTCTCCCGGATTCTCGGAGATTACGAGCAGTCTGCTGTTTTCTTCATCAAAGATGATCGCTTTGGGAGTAAAAGGGATCCCATCCGTGTCCGTCGTGGTAAAATCTCCTTGAGTGGATTCCAGCCTTCTTGAAATCAGATTTCCTCCTGAAAAACTGATGAGATAGGAAGGTGAAGCAGGAGTTTTCACCACCAAAACGGCACCTTGGGCAGGGCCGATTACAATGTCTTTGGCGATCACTTCTCCCAAGGCAGGTTCATTACCCTCGGCTTCTCCCGGGGCATTCATGTCTACCACGGCATATTGAAGCTGCCCACCGGGAGAGAGGTAGAAAATATAGAAAAGACGATTTCCATTTGGATCATATTCCAAAAAACCTGAAGCCACCGTCTGCCTTCCATCGATATCCCCATTCAGGCCAGGTGCACTGCCTTGCAGGGGATTGGATCCGAAATCGTAGACCAACTCGCCATTGGTAAGAAAAAGAGGCTGACCGGTAATCGGATCGATCGCCAAAGAATTGTTGTTGGTTCCCACCAAGACCGAAGAAGGCAGGGTTTGAACAGTTGCAGTCCCCCCCTTACCAAAAGAGAGGTAATTGTTTTCAGTGGAAGCTCCACAGTATCCAAAAATCCACTCATTGTTGTTGAAGCCTTGGCTGAAAGAGGTATTAGCATTTCCCAGCCACAAAATTGTCGTGAGCAAGCTGAAAAAAAACGGGATAAGTATGGAATACGATTTGCTTTTCATATTTTTCGAACTGCTTCTAAAACAACCCAAGTGCGCAAACGTTTAGAAGCTGACTGAATATTCAAATAAACGAACAAATCCTTGTTACGGTCTCTGCTTCGATTGGTTTTTTTTATCTCTGCCGTATTTATTGGGGCAGCCCAAGCTTTTGGACAAGACCCGCAGTATAGCCAATACTATGCCGCCCCTCTTTATCTCAATCCTGCCATGGCCGGAGGAGAGCTCACAGGTAGGGTAGGGTTTAATTATCGAAATCAATGGCCGAGCATTGATGCACAGTTCACTACCTTCTCGGCTTTTTATGATACCTATCTGCCTGACTACAATAGCGGGATAGGCGTTCACGTGATGCAGGATACCGAAGGGGCAGCTAAGCTCAGGTCTACTTCGGTTTCCCTGATGTATTCTTATGAACTGAAGTTAGGCGAAAACAGCTACTTCCGTCCGGGTTTTCAGGCAGGTTATATCCGAAGAGAAATCGGATTTTATGAAAATCTGGTTTTTGCCAATAATATCAATGATGCTGATCCCTTTGGGGATTTGATCAATTTCCCAACGGATATCCCTGGATTGGGGGATCCGGTAGGGATGCTCTCTTTATCTGTGGGAGGGCTGTTTTTTACCCAAAACCTTTGGGCAGGTTTTTCAGCCCACCATGTCAATCAGCCCAATCAGTCCTTCATCGATGGCTTGAGTCCGCTTCCCATGAAGCTTTCTTTTCATGGAGGCTATAGAATAGATTTGGGAGAGGGCACGATGAGAAGTGATTTTACCCATATGAGAAGACAGCGCTCTCTTACTCCAACGGTCAATTACAAAAGACAGGGACCTTTTGAGCAGCTAGATCTGGGAGCTTACCTTTACTTGGAGCCGATAGTGTTTGGTCTATGGTACCGGGGAGTTCCCTACCGACCGATAGAAAACCAAAGTAACCGAGACGCAGTTGTCATGATGGTCGGTGTGAATCTGCTGAGTGGACTCAATATCGGGTATAGCTTTGATTATACCATTTCCCAGTTGGGAATTCAGACCGGAGGCGCACACGAAATCAGTGTCTCCTGGACCTTACCCAATAGCTATCAGGGAAAGCCTTCACGCAGGGATACCATCCTGCCTTGTCCTAAATTTTAAATCATCGCATGAGTTCAGAGGAATTGAAATACCTCCTGGTAGGGGTAGTGGTATTTGGCTTTCTGGTCAGAAAAGCATTAAATCTGCTCAATGTCAGCAAACCGATTCCCGCTATTCCCCAAAACCTCAGTGAATACCTGAGTGATACCAAACTCAGGGAGGCAAAAGCCTATCAAAAAGAAAATTTTCAATTCAGTCTATTTTCTGGTACTTTTTCTTTTCTGCTAACTTTGATTTTCATCCTATTTGGCTGGTTTGGCATTTTGGACACTTGGATCGGAAGCTTTTCAATCGACCCTCTTTACCAATCTTTAGTCTTTTTTGGGATTGTTTTTATCGGTTCGGATATCTTGAGCCTTCCCTTTGACTGGTATTCCACTTTTGTAATCGAGGAAAAGTTTGGGTTTAATAAAACTACCCTTGGGACTTTTTTCTCCGACAAAGTGAAAGGATACCTGATTTCCATAGTAATCGGCGGTGGGCTACTCCTGGTTTTTCTTTGGCTGATTCACCGGATGGGACAGGGTTTTTGGTGGCAGTTTTGGCTGATTGCTGCTGCATTTATGGTAGCAGTCAATCTTTTTTACACGGCATGGATTCTTCCTCTATTTAATAAGCTGACACCTTTGGAAAATGGGGAGCTGAAAGAAAAAATCATCAGTTACGCCCGCTCGGTCAACTTTCCACTGGAAAACATTTTTGTCATGGATGGAAGCAAACGCTCCTCCAAAGCCAATGCTTTTTTTTCAGGCTTTGGCTCGAGAAAGAAAGTGGTGCTTTACGATACGCTTCTCGAACAGCACCCGCCGGACGAATTGGTGGCTGTCCTCGCGCATGAGGTGGGGCATTACAAAAAGAGACACATTCTCTGGAGTATGGTCATTGCTATTGCCCATGTAGGTTTGCTTCTTTTTCTCCTGGGCCAAGTAATATTTTCGGAAAAAATGAGCTTAGCTCTAGGAGGGAATTCTTGGTCGCCGGAACTGAATATTATTGGGTTTACCATGCTTTTCTCACCCATTTCTATGGTCTTGGGCATAGGAATGAATTGGTTGAGCAGAAAAAATGAATTTGAGGCGGACGCATTCGCGAAAAGCACTTTCTCCGGAAAACCTTTGGCAGAGGCACTGAAAACACTTTCTGTAAAAACCCTCAGCGATATCAACCCGCACCCTTGGTATGTGTTTGTGAATTATTCGCATCCTCCTTTGTTGGAAAGGCTTGAAAAACTTGAAAAAAAATAATTAGTCATTAAAATCAAATGTAAACTATTGTTTATCAGATAAATAGAGAAGTATTTTTAAACTAAGATTTTAGAATTTTTTTTCTGAAAAGTTTGAAAATTCGTTTTTTTCTTCAACTTAATATTGCTTTAAAATTAATAATTTTTTAAGAATGAAAAATTTTTACCTGCTGATTATATTTCTTATCACTTTCTGCCAGTTCGTTGCCGCTGTTGAACTCGTTATAGATGGACCAACTGAAGTTTGCCCTGGTAATTCCATTCCTGGAGGAGCCCATACTTACACTGTAAACACTTATCAACAGCCATTTGGGTGGGATGTAAATACATGCGGTGAGTACTTGTGGGGTGTAAAAAAAGATGGAATTCTAATCCATGAAAGTACCAGAACTACTTTGAATTATACATTTGATGACACTGGTGATTATACGGTTGGTGTTGTGGCTTCTCGATGTTCTCCTTATTTCAACGGACAAGACGAAATTACCGTAAATTCAAGAGTACCCTTACCAAGCCCAATTGCTGGACCTGTTATGTGTACGCCAGGACAAAACTATTCATTTACCACACTGCCTGGCTTGCCAGAATTATACCCTAACGATCAGTCTTCATCTTGTTTTTGGCATTTTGATTATCGCTGGACAGCTCCAGCAGGATGGTCTATTGAAAATTCTGGCAGTTCAAAAATCACACCTTCAGAAACTGTAAATATAAAGGCACCACATGGAACCCCGAATGGAGCTTACGAAATTTCAGTTGAATCAAGAATTCCAAAACCCAATCAAGCTGGTTACTGGTACAGTGATCCACAAACTTACATCGTTCAGGTTGGTTCTCTGAATGGTGCGCAAATTCAGGTTAATGGTTCATTATCTGTTTGCAATGGGAATTCATACACTTATACTGCAAATGTACCCGGGGGCCATAAACCTGGTTATAGCTATTCTTGGTCATATCCATCAGGTTGGACTGTTCAAAATCAATCGGCAAATACTATTAGGCTTTATCTACCTTCCTATAATTCCAATTATGGTCCTGTTAGGGTCTCAATTAACAATGGGTGCGGTTCAAGCTCATTCGTAGGGCCAACGGTTTTCCCCTGCAATTACATGATGTCGGGAGGTAATTTTAGTATTTACCCGAACCCATCAAATGGAGGTGTTTTGAATGTAGAATTTGTGTCAAATGATAACTTGGAGGGTACTCAACTAAAATCAACAGATACTGTAGTTGTAATGAAGTCTGAAGAAAAGGAGTTTAGAGTTATGATTTTCAACGAATCAGAGCAGCTGGTCAAATCTGGAGAGACTAAGAATGGCAAAATAAGGTTGGATACGAGTGGATTAAATTCTGGTACCTATTACCTACATATTTTTCATGGTAAAGAAATTATCAGGGAACAAATAGTAATTCAATAAAGACCGTAAAAAGCGATTATTATGACTAAGCTTATTCAAATCTTCTTATTGATTTTAATCTTTATTCCTTCCTACTTATTCGCACAAGAAGATTCATTTCAAGGGGATCCAAAAAACAGCGTTTTCCTTGAAATTGGTGGTAATGCTGGGCAGTATGCCTTTAACTATGGTCGAACATTTCACCAAAATGGAAATGTCAAACTGATTGGTAGTTTGGGATTTTCGTTTTGGGCTGACCCAATTGAAGGTTCTACCATTTGGAAACCAGCTTTACCAGTAGAGTTGGTTGCTCTGGTTGGGAAAAAAAGACATCACCTTGAATTGGGAGTTGGATTTACTTCATTCATAGAATCTCAAATTGATTCTGAATTTACCGCAGGGGGAATAGTTCAGACGGAAGGAGACAGTTTCTTTGCTGCCCTAATTCCATTCAGAATAGGCTATCGATATCAAAAGCCTAACAAAGGTTTTTTTTTCCGAATAGGTTATACACCCTTTTTCTCAATACCTACCAAAATGGATGAATCTTGGGATTTTCAGGCCATTCACGCAGGAATAGGACTAGGATACAATTTCTAACTGAATAGTAATTGTTTTCTACTAATTTTCAAATCTTAAGTGATTGCGGAATATGCACTCTTAATCTCCTATAATCCAAACTTATCAACCATCGCCAAAGAAACCTTCGCTGCTCGCCCTCAGACAGAAGTCCTTGAGCCCTTTCAGTTAAGTCCCTAAGCAATATCAATCCGCACCCTTGGTATGTGTTTGTGAATTATTCCCATCCGCCTCTTTTGGAGAGATTGGAAAAGCTAGAGAAGTAAGTTGGAAGTGGTAAGGTGGAAAAGTTGGAAAGATTTTAGGACCATAAAAAAAGCTGTCAGATTTCTCCAACAGCAATTTTTCTCTAGACAAGTCCAAAACGTCTAGCGTCTATACTTTGTAAAACTCTTCCCAACCCTTTCTCGGAGGCAATCCCATCAGCAGTTGATTGGCCATCGAGTTGTTGGTGATTTGCTTGGTCTCCCTGTCAAACTCCAGCTTTAATCCCGTCCATTGCGCCAGCACGCCCAAGCAGAATACTTGACTAAGTGGTCCTGCTATCTCAAAAGGAGATCGGGTTTTTTCCTCTCCTTTGCAGGCTTTGAGGAAGTTTTCAAAATGATTGGAAGGGCTTTGCGGTACTTCCGGGAGCTTGGATTCCCATTCTTTGGCTTTTTCTTCGGGAATAATCGAAAGTGTACTTCCATGGGATCCTCCTTTGAAGGTCAATTCTTTACTGTAAATGATTTTTCCGGGGTTGAGCTTGGCAGGTTGGATTTGTCCGTTGCTCGGTGGGGGAATGTTGGGATCAAGCTCCGATACCCCATAGCCATCGGGGACAGCAGGAATATTGTCCAACCCATCGTACCAAGTAATCGTCATGGGTGGCATAGCTCCCCGCTCAGGAAATTTGAATTCCAAGGTCGTGGACATGGGGAAGAAAAAGGAATTGTGACCGCTGAGTTTGGTAGGATTGATTTCATAAGGAAGTCCCAATTCCAAAAACTCATGCGCAGTATCCATGATGTGTGCTCCCCAGTCGCCCAAGGCACCCATACCGAAGTCATACCAGCATCTCCACTGTCCATTGTGATAGTCCTTGTTAAATGCATGAGGTTGCGCCTGAGAAGTCCATACGTCCCAGTTTAGGGTGTCAGGAATTGTTTCCCCAGCGGGAAATTGACTGATATTCGGATCCCATCCATGCCAGCGTCTCCGGCTGTTCATGTGGGCAGTCATGGCTGTGACATCCTTGATGATTCCTGCTTCTTTCCAGGTTTTAAACTGGAAGTAGTTTCCTTCGGAATGGCCCTGATTTCCCATCTGGGTAGCCAGTTTGGGGTTTTTCTTGGCAGCAGCCATCATCAGTTCCACTTCCAGGAAAGTTCTCGCCATGGGCTTTTCCACATAGACATGCTTCCCTTCAGCCAAAGCCATCATGGTCACCGGAAAGTGGGAAAAGTCAGGAGTGGCAATGCTTACCGCTTCAAATTCCCCTCCGATCTCATCAAACATCTTTCGGAAGTCCTGATACTTTTTGGCCTGAGGAAACATGTTCATCACCTCCAGGGTCTGCTTGGCACCCATATCCACATCGCAAAGCGCTACGATGTTACATAATCCGGTTTTATGAAGAGCCTTGATGATTTCCGCTCCACGGTTTCCAATGCCTATACAGGCTAGCTTGACTTGGTCACTGGGTGCGACGTAGCCGTGGGATTTGCCTAAAACTTGGGGTGAAACGATCGTAAGACCGGAAAGACCGAGTACTGCCGTAGCACCGGATATGAGAAAGTCTCTTCGATTGGTGGACATAATAGGATGATTTTGGGTCAGTTATTTTACCGATCTAATCTACCCAAACCCTCCCATAATTTTTGACTTACCGCAAAAAATCAACGGAAACCATTGCGGAGGCAATATTTCTTAAATCAGACCTGTTTCTTTTGCATTTTTATTAACTTTTCTATTCCCAAAAAGCCAAACCAATGCGTGACCTCGCCGACTTTCATCATCCGCTAACCGACCTTTTTCCCCAACCCAAATCTGTTTCCGACTGGGACCGATACCGTCTCAGCCCAGAGCAAATCGACTTTTTCAAAGAAAATGGCTATTTGGCAGATATCAAGCTGCTGGATGAAACCCAAATCGAAGCCTTGAAAAAAGCACTCGATGAGGTCATGGACCCAAAGCATCCCATGCATCATCTTTTTCACGAGTTTCACAGCAATGAATCGGGAGATCCGAATAAGGTCCTTTTTCATTCTTTAGGCCATTGGAGAATAGCCGAGGCCTTCCATGATGTGATCTGGAACCCGGCTTTTCGCATGGTCGCGTCCCAACTGTTAGGAGATCGGCCGGTTCGGTTTTGGCACGATCAGCTTTTTTGCAAGCCGGCCCATCATGGGGGAAATGTGGCTTGGCATCAGGATTACAGCTACTGGACCCGTACGATCGAAATGCAGCACCTGACATGCTGGTGTGGCTTGGATGATGCTACTGAGGAAAATGGCTGTCTTCAGTACGTGCCGGGCTCGCATCGTTGGGGATTGCTGGAGAAGCCTGCACTTGCCGGAGAAATGGATGGCTTGATGGCTATGATGACTGAGGAGCAAAAGGCGAATTTCAAACCTGTAGCTATTCCCCTCAAAGCCGGTCACGCGGCATTTCATCATCCGCTTTTGGTGCACGGCAGTTTTGCCAACTTTTCTCCCCGATCCAGAAAGGCTTTTGTGCTCAATGTCTTTGCAGACGGCACCGTCTCGGATACCAATGAACCGCTTTTGGAAGGTGTTCCTGTGATCCCCAAAGGAGAAAAAATGGGAGGAAAGTTTTTTCCTTTGGTTTTTGATCCGAAGAGATTGGAAAATTGAAAGATTGGAAGATTTGAAAATTGGGTTTTCTACTTCAGAGATTTTTTGGAGAATATTTTTCCAGATTCTACCCAAAAGCCCAACTTCTTTTTAGTTTCGTTCACCTTTTTACCTTTTTTCAAAACAGGCTTCTTGATTTTTGAAATTAGGGTTGAGGGCTAAAAAAATTATCGTAATTCCAAAATCGTAATTCGTAAATACACATGGCTTCAGGACTATTTGCCTTGCTTGATGATATCGCTACTATCATGGATGATGTGGCCACCATGACCAAAGTTGCAGCTAAAAAGACCTCCGGGATTTTGGGCGATGACTTAGCAGTCAATGCCGAAAAAGCCTCCGGGTTTATTTCAGACCGAGAGTTGCCGGTGCTATGGGCTATTTCCAAAGGCTCGTTAGTCAACAAGTTGATTATACTCCCTGTGGCCTTTTTGCTCAGTGCATTCGCGCCTGTGGTGGTTACCGTGATATTGGTTTTGGGAGGGATGTATCTGGCCTATGAAGGCGCAGAGAAGATTTTGGAATGGATTTTTCCTCATGCGCATGGGCATGAAAAAGTTGACTTGGAAGCAGATATCACCCCTGAACAGGTTTTGGCTCAGGAAAAGAAAAAGGTCAAATCTGCCATCACCACGGATTTTATTCTCTCCGTGGAGATTGTCATTATCGCCTTGGGAACGGTGGTCGATCAGCCGCTTAGTACCCAGATCGTGGTCGTTTCCATTATTGCCTTGCTTGCCACAGTTGGGGTGTATGGGTTGGTCGCTTTGATCGTAAGGATGGATGAGTTTGGGTACAAGCTGATCGCGCTCAATCCTGAGGACAACACATTTTCGGATAAAATCGGAAGACTGCTGGTTCAGGCGCTGCCTTACCTGATTCGAATTATCGGGTTTGTCGGGACCATCGCCTTACTCTTGGTGGCTGGAGGAATCTTTTCCCACAACATTGATTTTTTCCATCATCTGCTTCCTACTTGGCCTGGAATAATCAAAGATTTTGTCCTTGGGCTGGCTGTCGGGATAGTGATTTTGCAGCCAATTCTTATTTTTAAGAAAATCAAAGGCAAAAAGACTCCATAGGCCCAAAATCCAAACCAGATGAATAGCTACCTCTCCCGACTCAGAATTCCATTTATCCTTCTTTTTTACTTCTTGATCTCGGAGGGGATTGCCCAAAACGGAGTCACTTTTCTTCAGTTTGAAGGAAAGGTGGGACCTGGAAAAGGAAAGCACATCGTCTTGGTAGCAGGGGATGATGAATACCGCTCCGAGGAATCCATGCCTATGCTTGCCAAAATCCTTTCTGAAAGGCATGGTTTCAAGACAACGGTTCTTTTTCCCATTCATCCGGAAACCGGAGATATTGTCCCCAACTATCAGAATAACATTCCCGGACTGGAGCATTTGGAGTCAGCCGATCTGATGATTATGCTGATTCGCTTCCGGGAGCTTCCTGACGAGCAAACCCAATACATTGAAAATTTCCTCCAAGCCGGAAAGCCTATAATCGGTCTCCGAACGTCCACTCACGCTTTTGCTTATCAGAAAAACAAGGAGTCGAAGTTTGCCAAGTGGACTTGGAACGGGAAAGAACCCGGTTGGGAAAAGGGATTTGGTAAGCGGATTTTCGGAGAAACTTGGGTGAACCATCATGGTATTCACGCCAAAGAGGGCTGTCGTGCCTTGATCGATGGGGTTCAGCAGATGAATGATCATCCGGTTTTGCGGGGAGTCAAAGATATCTGGGTGCCGGAAGATGTGTATGGAATCCAAGGACTTCCTGAAAATTCCACGGTACTTATTCATGGACAGTCCACAGCGGGAATGGATGATCAAGCTCCTTTGATTTGGGAAAAGTCCGTGATGCCCATTGCCTGGACCAAGCCTTATCAGCTGGAAGGGGGAAAGGAAGGAATGGCCTTTGCCTCTACGATGGGTTCATCCATGGGTTTCCAAAGTGCAGATTTGCGAAGGTTGATAGTGAATGCTTCCCTTTGGCTTTTGGAAATGCCCGAAACGATTACCCCTGATCTCAATGTGGACTATGTAGGGGAATATCAGCCCACCATGTTTGGATTTGATACGTTCCGAAAAGGGATGAAAGTGGCGGATTTTAAATAAGTAGCAAGTAGCTGGTATCAAGATCAGAAACAAGAAGCTAGAAACAAGAGACATAGACTCAATCCATATTCGACATTTCATGTCTTTTTTAATATCGAATGTCGAACGCCAAATGATGAAGAAAAGAAGAGGCAAATAAAAAATTGACTTCAAAAGAAATGAACAAAATAGGATTTAACGTGCTGGCTTGGTCAGCGGAGATTTCTGAGGATCTTTTTCCGATTCTGGATCGCTTGAAAGCCATTGGCTACGACGGAGCGGAGTTTTTTATAGGAGGGACGGATGAAAAAGCCTGTCGAGCCGTGGGTGATCATTGCAAAAATATCGGGCTGGAAGTCACCACTGTCACCGTGATGGGGCCGGATGAAAATCCCATTTCACCGGATCCAAAAGTTAGGGAAAAAGCCAAAGAAAAGCTTCTTTGGATTCTCGACCGGGCTGCTGATCTGAATTCTCAAGTGCTATGTGGTCCTTACCATTCGGCTTTTGCCACTTTTGCGAGTAGAGCTCCTATCGAGGAAGAGTACAATTGGTCCGCTGAAGTACTTCACTCGGTAGCCGATCATGCGCAAAAGCTGGGAATTTTGATGACTCCAGAAGCCCTGAATCGCTTCGAGTGCTATTTGGCAAATACCATGGATCAGTTGGATTACTTGATGGCAAAAGTGAATCATCCCAACGTACAGGCGATGTTTGACACCCACCATGCGAATATGGAAGAGAAAAAACTAGGGGCGGCTATTGAAAAGATTGCTCCTAGATTGGGTCATTTCCATATTTCTGAAAATGACCGAGGAACTCCCGGTTCGGGACATGTGCCTTGGGACGAAACCTTCGCGGCATTGAAAAAGGTGAATTACAAAGGCTGGCTGACGATTGAAGGATTCACCAGAAATGATCCGGCCTTTGCCAATTCTATTGGGGTGTGGCGAGAGTTTTCTGCACCTTGGGATATGGCTGAAAATGGGTTTAAGCTAATTCGAGAGATGGGGGAAAAGTATGGATTGTGAATTCGGTTTGGGAATTGCAAATTCCCGAGATAATAGGTCGAGATTGCAAATCTCGACTAGCGAATCTTTCCAGAAAATCCCCGCTCTTCTATAGGCGGGGATTTTTTGTGGATTTATTCTTTGGCTCCCGGTCCTTTGACTACCCTCCCGGGTAGGGCTCCGGTATGTTCTCCATCTTTGAGCACTTGGGTACCATTGACTAAGACGTGGACCATTCCTGTGGAGTACTTCATGGGGTTTTCAAAGGTGGCATGATCCTGAATTTTAGCCGGATCAAAAATCGCCAGATCTGCAAAGTAGCCTTCCTTCAGGGCTCCCCGATTTTTGATTTTCAGGTTGGTAGCTGGCAGAGTGGTGAGCTTGTAAATCGCTTCTTCCAAGGAAATCACTTTTTCATCCCTGACGTACTTTCCGAGCAGTCGGGAAAAGTTACCAAATGCCCTAGGATGCGTACTTGACTTTAGAAATACCCCCTCATTGGCCAAAGAACCCCCATCCGAACCAAAACTCATGTAGGGCAATGCTATCTGTTTTTTTACATTTTCTTCTGACATCAGGAAATAGACCGTTCCAACCCGGCTTCCGTCCTGGACCACCAAGTCCATTGCCGTTTCGGCAGGGGAGGTGTTTCTCATGGCAGCAACTTCAGCTAGAGTTTTGCCAGTCAGGTATTTCAAACTGTCATTTTTGAAGCCGACCAAAATGATTTTATCCGGTCCTTCGACAGCCTGCATCAGGCTTTCCCATTCGGTAGTAGGAGTGATCATTTCCTGCAAGACTCTTTTTCGGATGGCAGCATCCTGAAGACGTTCTGCCCATTTATCGTAGCCTCCTTCCTGCACCCATGGGGGCATAGCAGCATCTAGTCCAGTTGCTCCTGCCACGTAATTGTACATGTCGGTGGTGATCTCAAGCCCAGCGGCTCTGGCGGAATCAATTTTGGCTACCACCTGATCGTATTTGCTCCAATTGTCCCTTCCACTCATTTTGAGGTGGTAGACTTCCGCGCGAATCCCTGCCTCGGAGGCGATCCGGATCAGTTCGTCCAGACTTTCTAACAGTCGGACTCCCTCGCTTCGCATATGGGAGATATACATCCCATCGTATTCTGCTGCGACTTTGCACAGCTCAATCAACTCTTCTGTGCTGGCATAGAAAGCTGGAGCATAAATCAAAGATGACCCTACGCCCAAGGCTCCATCTTCCATTGCCTGGCGAACCAGATTTTTCATTCTTTCCAGCTCTTCGGTACTTGGAGCCCGGTTTTCATACCCTAATTCGTGGATTCGGACGGTGGTAGCGCCCACAAATGAGGCTACGTTGGTAGCCACTCCTTTTTTCTCCAAAAATTCCAAATATTCTTTTAGCGTGGTCCAGGAAATTGGGTATTTAATATCCCCTTGGGATTTCAGTTCGTCGGCTTTCATCGCATCTGATAGCGGGCCCATGGAGTTTCCCTCCCCAAATACTTCCAAAGTGACCCCCTGCCGGATATCGGATTGGGATTTGCCATCTTCAATCAAGGATTCCACAGCCCAGCTGAGCATGTTTATAAAGCCGGGAGCCACGGCCAGTTCTGTGGCATCAATTTCCAAGGTGCCTACTGCGTTTTCCAGTTTGCCGATGGCTGCAATGGTATCTGCATTGATTCCCACATCGCCGATGTAAGATGGATTGCCAGAACCATCCAGAATCTGTCCGTTTTTGATTAAAACATCGAATTGTTGAGGTTTTTGGCAAGAAGAAATCCCAATTAGACAGATCAAAAGGAGATAAAAAGCTTTCATAGGATGGGAGTTGGTTTATGGAAAAGATAAGAAAACTATCTGAAATATTTGGGTGGACTGGACATAGGATTCCTTGAAAGCCAAATATTTAAAAAGTCAAGAATTGAGGTCTACGACATTAGGGTTTGGGTTGGTTTTTCTCTTTTTCCAAAAGGACCTTCCCGAAAATCGGTGCCACCGCACTTCCTCTCCAGCCACCGGAATAATTGGCAGCCATGTAGAGATCGAGTTCCGGAATATAAATCACCTGGGTGCCCCAAAATCCGGAGTGGCAGTAGGCATCCAATCCATTGACTTTGACTCGATACATGCCCATTTGATAGTCCATTCTTGCCTTTTCGGAATAGCTGACCGGCTCCAGCATGATTTGTAAAGTCTCTGGGTTTTCAAAGATTTTTCCCTGAAACAAGGCCTGAAAGAAATCCACCAATTCTTGGGAATTGGATACGATTCCACCTCCTCCGAAATAATCCATGGTGGGGCTAAAATTATAAGTGTCCCTTCCCTGCAAATACTGGTGAATCCTTAGCTCATCGGTTTGTGGATCCATGCGCTCAAAATCAGTCCGTTCCAATCCAAGATTGTCCAATCCGAGCAATTCTTTGATTCCTCCATCCAAACTTTTTCCTGTATAGGTTTCTACCAATTCTCCTAAGACCACATACCCTGTGTCCGAATAGCTAAACTGCCCACCCGGAGGACCGATGGGTTCTCCTTTTTCGACACACATCCGGAGTTGCTCGGTGCGAGTCCATTCGTGCTCAGGTGTGCCAAGGACGATGTCAAAGAACTCAGGAGCATTGGTGTGGTCAAAAAGGCCTGCTGAATGCCTTAGAATTTGTCGGATAGTGATTTGGTCGATGGGGTAATCCTGTGCAAGGATTTGCGCATGTTCAGATGAAATATGCTTTGAAATCGGGTCTTCCAGGCTCAATGCTCCTTTTTCCATCAGTCGAAGAATTGCTGCAGCCACAAAGGTTTTGGTGACGCTGGCGATCCGAAAGGTTTGCTCCACATATAAAGAGTCCCCAATAGAAAGGTCGTTGATTCCTGCGGCTCCTGACCAAGAGAGGCTCTCATCTCCAGATTCAATGGTAAAAAGGATTCCCGGGTTAGAGGTCGTGATTTCTGATTCAAGGACCTTAGCATAGTCTTGGGATTTGGAGGGGAAAGGAATCAAAGCCAAAAGGACTAAACTCAGGAAGGCAGAGATGGATTTCATAGACATTCGAATGGGAGTTTTAGAGGGTTGATCGATAAAGTAGGGGCTACTCTTCCGGTATCGCCATGGTGTGGGCACCCAAAAGCTTCCATTGCCCATCTATCCAAGAATAAGTTCGCATAAAGTGATAAGTCGTAGGACTGGGGCCCCGGTCCACCACCGTGTATCCACTGACGACTCCAGTCGTACCTAAGATGACCACTTGCTGATCACGGGATTTTCGGCCTTTCGTGGCATCGGTTTGGCCTTCCTGAATCCGTCTGGCGCGTGCCAAAACCGCTTCCTTACCATCAATCAAGGCAGCATGGTTGTGCACCCAGATAAATTCCTCAGCCATAATATTTTCCAAAAAACTAACATCTGAAGACAAAAGGGCTTTTTCCCAACCTAAATCCAGTTGGATTAGGTTGTTTTTGGTGGACTGAAGGTCTTCCTGAGGAAAACACTTCCAGATGCAGCAAAAGTAGAGGGAAATGAGAAAAAGGAGTTTCATCGGAAGGTAGAGTTTGTATTGGTTTGGAATTGGAAAGGAGAGGAGCAAGTGCAGTATTGAGATTGAAAGGGAAGCGCAGAGTCAATTTACCGATTATAAGGATATTCTTGAATCAAATTAAACCCACGTTGGATTAGTGGATACTCCTCTCTCCTCTTCCTTTTTGCTTGAGCCTTAAATGTCTGATTGTCCATCTGGAGGACAAGCAAAACTTCCCCGGTTGAAGTTTCTTGAACCTCTAAAGTGTTGATATTGGGTTCATTCAGGGATTTTGCAAAGACAATCAGCCCTTTTTCATCCATTTTTTGGATGACAAAATACTGGGTGATTTTGGATTCACTTCCCCAGGAAATAGTTTTATCGTCGATCAAAAGTCGTTCAAAGGGAAAAGGACTTTCCGTTTGGAATTCAGAATAAAAGCCCTGCCAGGGATGGGTGGGGACATAGCTCAATTGAAAGTAGAGATGATTGGCCAAAGTGCCGAATGAAATGAATCCCACTAAAAAGAAATTGACAATCCACCAGGCTATTTTGCCTCGTTTACTTTGAAAATAAGCCCGTTCCTTTTCCAATTGAACTGGCTTATGCAGGAAAAACAACTCAAACAAAGACTTGCCAAAAGGAAGAACAGTCAGAATGGAAAAGAACAGCAGGTGGCTGGAAAATATTTTCACAGGGATATCAAAGGAAAAATTAACCAAAACAATGTTTAGGCAAACCCCAATGGAAAGCAGGGCTCCAAAGACTTTGGTTCTGGGAAATAGGATTAAAAGTCCGGCACTGATTTCCGATATGCCCATGAAGAATTTGTATGTGTCTGAGTACCCAAAGAACCTCCATGCCAATCCCATAGGGGACATTTCCCCATACATCACTTCCATGCTGCCAATGTCAGGTCCGGGAAATTGTCCATTCCAGAATTTTATTGCTCCATATGAAAACAAGGAAAGTCCTACGAAATATCTCGCATAGAGAAGAGTCCAACGATAAAAAATGCTGTATTCGGACTTACTGGCTTTTGATAAAAAAATGATTCCCGCCGTCAAAACAGAGGAAACTATCGCAAAAACCAAAAATGCATAGTCAAAGGTGGTGTCCCCGCTTCCGGTAAGCTTGATTTTGGAAATGTCCTCCCAGCCCAAGATTTTTTGCCCAAAAAACAAAACCACCCATTCTTTGGGAATATCATAGAGATAGGTGGTCAGCAGATTAAGAATTGGGATGTATTGTATGGGAAAAGGAAAAGCAATCAGAAGAATGTAAATTCCCATCCAAAGACGGAGAAATTGATTCAAAGGAGAAAAATCTTTCATACCGGAATGGCTTCTGTTTAGCAGTGAAAATCAACAAATACTCGGTTAAGCTATCCAATCTGATTATTTTTCTCAAATCCGGATTGAATTTTATTCAAGCCCAACATGAAAATTGAAATAGAAATTTAGGCAGAGGAAGTATTTTTTTATTTGCATTACGTTTTCACCTAAACCCACTTCCATACTAGCTAATGAATCACACACAGAAAGAAGCACAACTGATGGTGATGTGGACGATTATCTTCAACATTGACACCTTGGATTTCCCTCGCTGGTAGGATTGCCGATAATCGAAAGAGGTTTATTCGGTTTATTTTTTGTCAAGCTTTATTAAGCCTAGAAATTTGCTTCTATATTGCTTTTTGGACAAGAAAGCAGGATCAGCTTTCCGGATCTTTGCGGCTTTCGTTGATTTGAGGGTCAAATTCAAGTGGGTGAATCTACTTTTGAATTCATCTGCTTGGTCATCCCAAAAATCAACACCAAGAAAATTCCCAAAAAGCCCAAAAGAAACCCATGTCCGGTGAAATAGGCGATTTTACCAAAAAGAAAAGGCATCAGCGTAATGCCCACGTAAGCACTGGCCATCTGAAGTCCCATAATTCGTTGGGAATGCTTTTCCCCAAAATTGACAGGGGTTTCATGCAATAAACTTGGAAATATCGGTGCACAACCCAAGCCAACCAGCAGAAATCCAAGGAGAATAGTCACCGTAAAGGGCAAGAAAAGAACTCCCAAACCCAAACCGATGACACCTTGTCCCAGAAAGACCAATTGCCGATTGGAAAAATGAGCAGTCAAAAATCCGGATAAAAACCTTCCCAGTGTGATCCCGAGAAAATAAAGCGAAGTCATCCTGGCTGCCTGATCGGTTTCAAAACCTTTGGTAAATACCAGAAAACTAGCACCCCACATGCCGAAGGTGGCCTCTATGGTGCAGTAGCAGAAAAAGACAACCAGAGCTTGCTTCAAGCCGGGCAGCTTGAGGAGTAAGGAGATTAAACGGGTCGGTTTTTCATCCCCAGATTCTTGTTCGTTTGGTTGTTTTTTGGACCAAAGCGGAAGAGAAAGCACCAAAATCAACACCAAGCCCAGCTGAATCCAAGCAATTGTACTGTACCCGGTAGACCAGGATTCTCCTTTTGCCAAATAGCTTCCCATAATCATGGGGCCAATCGCTGCCCCCACTCCCCAAAAGCTGTGTAGCCAGTTCATTTGGCGCGCTTGGTAGTGGATAGCTACATAATTATTCAGAGCGACGTCGACTCCACCGGCACCCAAGCCCAATGGAACTGCCAGTATGCACAGGAAAAAGAAATGCCCCGATAAAGAAAATCCCATCAAGGCTAAAGCCGTCGTCAGGACACTGAGCGTAATCATCAGATGATAGCCCAGGCGATGGATGATTTTTCCACTCAGTAAACTTGAAATGACCGTTCCCGCGGCTACAATCATGGAAATGATCCCGCCGTAGTCTACCGGTACCCCCAAATGGTCAAACATGGCCGGCCATGCTGCTCCAAGGATGGAGTCAGGAAGTCCTAGACTGATGAAGGAAAGGTAGATTACCAGAAGCAAAAGTCGTTTCCGAAAGGGCGAAACAGAACGGACTTTGGTCATGAAGGCAGCAGATTCAATGATTTAGAATTGGGTCGATCCGGGAATTCTCCATCGGTTGGCTTCAAGATCGACCCCTCCTTGGAGTTCCTCTTGAACGACTCGATCAATGATCCAAACCCCTTTTTTGGCCATATTTTGAAAGGTGTCGATTCCTTCCCCTTCAAAGCCTATTCGAGTACGGTGAATATGAAACCGATCCGAAAACTTTCTGCCAAAGGCTTCTTCTACCCCTTCCCTGCCCAGCATAAATCCAATCAATCCTCCCCAAGTTGCCGTGGGATTATCTGAGTCCCATCCCGCCAAAGCGCCGATTTTGATGGTTTCGATCAAATCTCCCTCTCCAAAAAAGTAACTTACCAAACTCGCGGCGAAGTTGATTCCTGCCGCCACGCATCCATTGCAGGGAAGATTTCTTGAGGTCATGTCGTAGCCGTCAAGTTGTTGGACCTGATATCGGTAGTAGACCGAATCCCTCGCCTGTTCCCAAGTAATCCCTTCACTGTACTTGGATTTGACAAATTCATACATCTTGGCAGGATAGGAGCCCTCCGGAAGATACATCTTGGATTGCTCGGCAATAGTCATCAGCCGATCCTTGATGGGCAAGTTGGGATCTGAGGCAGCAGCAAGAGAGAATAGACTTACGTAAAACTCAGAAATCCATTGACTCTCTTCTCTTGCTGTCGTTTGAATTGGAAGTTGAGCCATTTTTAGTGCAAAATCAGGTCTTCCTGGAGCATAGAGCCCGAAGATTTCGGTGGTGAGCTGGGCATCAATCATTTCATATTCCGGATTATGCTTCGGATCTCCTGTAGCAGGAGGCACCATGCCTTCTCTCATCAAGTCCAAAGCTTTCTGGTTAGAAACCCAGAGGAAGTTTTCTTCTTCCTCCTTAATGTGTCTGAGCCAGCCCTCGCGGATTTGCTCTCCGGTGAGTAAAGATGTCTGATTTCGAAGGAGGAGTTCCTGATACATGTATTCTATATCGGTGTCGTCATCTGCTCCCCAGATAGTGTCTGGATCAGCAAAAACAAAATCGATGGTGGGAGAAAAAGGACTGGGTTCTTCACCTGACCAGATATTGGGCTGATCTGGTTTTCCCCAGTCTTCCCGAGTGTAAAATGCCCCGGTCTTTTTCTCCCCGATGTTTCCTATTTTATCCATTTCGGTCACCAAGCCCGTCCAATTGGCAATGCAGGTGCCCAACCAAAACCCTTCCAGTCGGCTTGCATATTCCGCCCGGTCCAGGACAAAATCAAGGTCTTTTGGCTCGTAAGTGGCATAGGTCAAGGTAGGATTTCTTGAAGGTACCGGGTCAGGTATCGATTTGCTCCCGCATCCTAAAATCAGAAAGATAAACAGGGCGATTGTCAGGTAGGAGGTGAGGTTCATGGGTATGGGTTTTTTGTTAAAAGACTTCTTTTCGAAAAGGGATGGAAGGTTGAGCTCCCATTCGGGTGACCGCTATTCCAGAGGCCTTGTTGGCGGTTTGGATGGCCTTTTCCCAGTTCATTCCTTCTGCCAGAGCTACAGCCAAAGTGCCGTTGAAAACGTCTCCAGCAGCGGTGGTATCTACTGCCTTGACAGGATGAGTAGGGACTAAAAACTGCACTTTTGAGGAATGAAAATAGGCCCCTTTTTCTCCCAAAGTAACAATGATATTTTGGACCCCTTTTTCCAAAAACCAGTTCCCAATTTTTGAAAGAGCAGTTTCAATTTCCAAAGATATTCCGGTTAGCAGAGAAGCTTCAGTTTCGTTAGGTGTGATCAGGAAAAGGTTTTGGTAAATAGAATCCGGTAGGGTTTGCGCCGGAGCCGGATTAAGGATCAGTTTTTTTCCTGTTTTTTCCACGGATTTGCCGAGGCTGAGCAAGGTAGTCAGGGGAGTTTCAAGCTGGGAGAGGACTATATCCGCTTTTTTTAAGACATCATCCGCTTTTGATAAATCTTTCGGAAGAAGATTTCCGTTGGCACCGGGGACAACTACGATTTGGTTTTCACCTGCCTGATCTACCATAATCAGCGCCACTCCTGAGGAGGTGTTTTTATCTTCCAAAATCAATTCCGGAAATATCCCTTCCTGCTCCAGACTTTCTCGAGTCTGTTCACCAAAAAGATCCTTGCCCAACTTGGTCAAAAAACTAACCTGCCCACCCATTCGTGCGGCTGCCACTGCCTGATTGGCCCCTTTTCCTCCTTGGAAAAGGAAAAAATCTCCCCCGGTCAAGGTCTCTCCCGGCTTGGGAAATCGCGGGGTCTTGACGACCAAATCTGTATTGGAACTGCCGACGATCAGAATGTTTGCCATGTTTTTTCTTTGGTTAGGATACGTGTTCAGGCTAGTTTGGAATAAATGATTAAGCCCAAACCGCTCAGAAAACAGGCAAACATCAGGTAAAGTAAATAGCTTTTGGAGGGTGGAAGGCCTTTGAATTCCTTCCAGACAACTACTCCCCAAAAGGCTGCCACCATGGTAGCACCTTGGCCCAAGCCATAGGAAATGGCAGGGCCTGCTTTGTCTGCCGCAATGATGCTGAAAGACATCCCCACACACCAAATCACCCCACCCAAAATTCCCGTCCAATGGGTTTTGAATGTGCCTTTGCCATAGTCAGAATAGCTCACAGGTGTACCTACAAAGGGTCTCTTCATCAATAGCGTGTTGAAAAGGAAATTGCTCAATAAAATACCGAGGGAAAACACGAAAACGGCCGAGTAGGGACTTAATTTCCCCGGAATGGGTTGATTGAAATCCAAAAACATGGAGTCTGCCACGTATTTGTAGAAAAACCCCATCAATACTCCAGCTATCAAAGACAGGAGAAGTCCCTTGGTGGGGGGATTGGATCGGGCTTGGTTTAGGCTTCGGTAAGTCTTGGCATTAAGAATTATCGCAGCAGCTACCAAAGCTACTCCGGTAAATAGAATCCCAGGGTTGCCAATGGGATTTTCCAGATAGTTTACGACAACCCCAATGACGAGGGCGAGACCAATTCCTACCGGAAATGCTACAGCCATGCCGGAAATAGCAATGGCAGCTCCCAAAAGAATATTGGCTGCATTAAAAACAATGCCTCCCCAAAGTGCCGAAAAAAGAGCCCCTGAATCCCCTTGCATCAGGTCAGGGATAAAACCCCTCCCTCCTGTACCTATACTCCCAAGAGTCAGCCCGAAAACCAGGGCAAGCAAGACTATACCCAAAACATAGTCCCAATAAAACAATTCAAATCTCCAAGAGGACGAAGCCAGCTTTTGGGTGTTGGCCCAAGATCCCCAACAGACCATGGTAATCAGACTGAATAAAACCGCTGTAGTGTATGTCTCGATGATAAACATGGGGTGGCCAGGTCAAAGGGGTTGCGATAAGTGGAAAGATTAGGGAATAAAAAACTCCCACTTGTCTACACTAAATCTTGCGAATATTCTACAGTATACCAAGAGAATCAGGCTTTTGGAGACTCAAAAGATGAAATAATTTGACTAAGTCTTAGAAGAATCCTTACTTTTTTTCCGCTGGGACAAGGTGAACTCCTACCAGATCCCGTTTGAATTTGGGCAGTGTAGGGGTATGCAAAAGGCCTATCTCTTCATTTAACCCAAATTTTCTGCTTTGGTATAATGAAGACAACTTTGGAGGGCAAAGGTCAGTTGATTTCCTTATTCGAATCCTTAGCCTATGCGTACAATGCCAAAGACCCGTTTCTTTTTTCTTGTGTTGGTTTTTTCGGTGACGTGCATCCCGGTTTTTGCTCAATCGGATCGGTTGAGTTTCCAAATTATCGACCAATCCACCGGTCAACCTGTGCCTTTTGTACACATCAAAGCACTCAATCGAGAAAGTACGGGGACTACTTCTGATGTGCGGGGAGCATTTTCAGGACGCATTTTCAACGAGAAAGATGTTTTGGTTTTTTCCCATGTTGGCTATCAAAGAAGGGAAATCCCTTTTTCTCTCCTTCTGAAAAATCCAGTTGTCTATCTCGTCCAAGAAACGCAGGATATGCTACTTTTTGAATTTACGGCAGGTGAAAATCCGGCGCTGCCTCTAGTCCGAAAAGCCATTGGAAACAGGGAAAGGAATAATCCCGAAAAACTGGAATCCTATCGCTACGCCAGCTACAATAAAATGGTGGCAACGCTAGACGGACTTTCTGAAAACCCTGAGGTAGATGATGAATTGGCCAATTTTCTGGAGGGAGGCCATTTGTTTTTGTCGGAAAGCTACTCGGAAGTGAAGTTCAAAAGACCAAACAAAAGGAATGAAACCGTCAAGGCTTCCAAAATCTCAGGAATAGAAAATCCGATTTTTGCAGCCGTCTCCACTAGCTTTCAGCCGTTTTCGATCTACACTGACCACATCAAAATCCTTGAAATCCCCTTTGTAAACCCCATCTCGGAGGATGGAATGAGGAAATACGACTATTTCCTCGAGGATAGCCTTCAGACGGATTGGGGCAAGTCCTACCTGATCAGTTATCAGCCCAAAAGCGGAAAAACTTATCGCTTGGGCAAAGGCTTGGTTTATATCTCCTCCAGGCACTATGCCCTGGAGAATTTCCTGCTCAAGCCAGCCGAAGATATCGGGCAGATTAATTTTGAAATCCAACAAAAGAATAGTTTTGACGGAACTCATTGGTTTCCTGAGCAGATGAATAGCATTTACCTCTTTTCAGAGCTTGATTTTGAAGGAAGACAAGTCAAATTGATCAATCAGACCCTACTTACAGATATTGGAATCAATGACCTGGATCCAAAAGAAAAAATAAGTGCGATAGGAGTGACCTTTGATCTGAAAAGAGAGTACGACTGGAATCAGCTTCGGCTGGATTCCTTGAGCAGTCGGGAATATCTGACCTACGATAGGTTTGAAAGACTGGATCCCAAGGTCAAAAGAAGACTTAACAACGGAGCCAATCTATTGGCCTACCTGAGTACGGGCCGAGTCAAACTTGGTGTAGTGGACCTGATCCCCAATCGAATTTTCCGCTTCAATCAATACGAGCGGTTTGGTTTGGGATTGGGATTATCTAGTAACGAGACCCTTTCGAACCTGTTTCGGGTGGAGGGATATTTTCGCTATGGTTTTCAGGATCAGGCGTGGAAATATGGAGGCTCCCTCGGTGTTTTGCTGGATCCTGAAAAAGACATTCGACTCCAAGTAGGCTACAGCCAGGATATTGAAGAGCCCGGAAGGTCATTGCTACCCCGGGGTAAGTCATTCAGCACTTCAGGATCGGTTTATAGAAGTTTTCTTATGAGTAGGGTTGATGAGGTACAGCGTTATTTTTTCAGCTATGGTCATATGCCATTCAAAGGCTTTCGTTATAAGTTGATCGGATCGGTCGAAAACCGGATTTCTATTTTGGACTACACAGAAACAAGTCCTCCGGATGGGTTTTTTGTCGATTTTACAGCCACCGAAGCAGGGGTGGAATTGAATTACCTAGGAGGTGAATCAACGACCCGAATCGGAAACGATATCGTCTCCATGACCCTTTCGTATCCGGTGATTGGCCTGCGAATGACTAAGGCCGTTCCTTCCCTATTTGGAGGGGATTTGGACTTTTGGAATACTGAATTCAAATTTCAACATCAGTGGAGCACCGGAAATGCCTTGAATCAGGTTCATCTTACTGCCCATGGGATCTGGGGTTCCGACCTTCCGATTTCTTACCTGAATACAGGCTATGGGATTAAAGTCCAGCAGGGAGATCGATTTGATTTGCCTTTGGTTTTTCCGGGATTTTTACAGACCATGCGAGTTTATGAGTTTCTGGCGGACAGGAGTATTCACGTAAATTATTCTCATTTGACCGGGCCACTTTTCACCAAAAAACTCCAGGGATTAGCAATCGCCCCCCAGCTGAAGTTTCATCAGAGCTTTGCTATCGGCACCTTATCTGACCCAGAGCGGTATGATTTTGTCAGCTTTCAAACAATGGAAAGAGGTTTTTGGGAATCGGGTCTCGAACTGGCAAATCTGATCAAACTGAATTCAGGATTCAATGCCCAAGGTTGGGGATTTGGCCTCTTTTACCGCTATGGTCCGTATTCCTTGCCGGATTCCGGAGACAATCTTCGCTTTACCATATCCCTGACTGCGGCATTCTGATTCAACCTTTTCGGGATAGAGCAGGGTACTGGATTAGTAGGTTTCTGGCTATCTTATAGGATGAACCGATTTATCTTTGTAGCCCTATTGCTCTTGGGGTGTTTTTCATCTTTTGCGCAACAAACCCGACCCAATATTATTTTCATCCTAACCGATGATCAGCGCTGGGATGCATTGGGTTTTGCCGGGAATCCCATAATTCAAACTCCCGAAATGGATCGATTGGCAGCAGAGGGGATCTACTTCGAAAACGCCTTTGTTACTACCCCAATCTGTGCCGCGAGTCGGGCAAGTATCCTGACCGGACTCTACGAACGCACCCATGGCTACACGTTTGGGCAGGGAGATATCAAGCAGCCCTTTATGAATCAGTCCTATCCGATTGAGCTGAGAAAGGCAGGCTACCATATCGGGTTTTTTGGGAAATTTGGCGTGAATTATCCAGGCTTTTCGGAACTGTTTGATGAAGGAGAAGACTATGACCGAAATGGAAAATTTAAGGATCGAAGAGGGTATTTTTTCAAAACCATCCAAAAAGATACGGTTCATCTGACTCGGTATACTGGTCAGCAAGCCATTGATTTTATCAAGAATGCTCCCAGCGAAAAGCCCTTTATGCTTTCGCTCAGCTTTAGTGCACCTCACGCTCATGACCCTGCCGAATTGCAGTATTTCTGGTCTCCGGAATTTGACCTCTTGTATAATGATGTGGTTATTCCTGACCCAATCCTGGCCTCTGAGGACCAGTTTTTGGCCCAGCCGGAGTACGTTCGGAGTGGAGAAAATCGGACCCGCTGGCATTGGCGCTATGACACACCGGAAAAGTATCAGCATAGCGTCAAGGGTTACTACCGAATGATTTCCGAAGTAGATGCAGAAATCGGAAAGATTCGAAGAGTTTTGGCTGAAAAAGGGCTGGATAAGAATACTGTGATTATTCTCATGGGTGATAATGGATATTTTCTGGGCGAAAGGCAGCTGGCAGGAAAGTGGCTGATGTATGATAATTCTCTCCGAGTTCCTTTGATGGTTTTTGATCCGAGAAAAGAAGGAGGGATCCGCAGTCAGTCTTTTGCACTGAATATTGATGTTCCTGCGACCATTTTGGATTTGGCTGGAATTTCTACGCCCAAATCTTGGCAGGGATTATCTCTGACTTCTAAAGATTTGGCCAAGCGGAAGGAGTTTCTCACGGAACATCTTTGGCAGACGCCGATCATTGCACCGAGTGAAGCGATCCGGACGGAGCGATGGAAGTACTTCCGCTACATCAATGATCCGGATTGGGAAGAGCTGTATGATTTGGAAATGGATCCTTTGGAAAAAAACAATCTGGCAGAAAACCCCGCTCATCAGGCTACCCTGGTGCATCTCCGAAAGCAATTGGAAAATCAAATAGACCGGTACTTGAAGGATCGGAAAAAACTTTTACCTGAGGCAAAACCCTAGGCTATTTAAGGATTGCACCGGTCGCAGTACATGGGGTCTTCTTCTGTTTTTCCTTTGGGAAAGAGAATTCGCTCACGATGACCACATGCTGCACAGGTTTTGATCTCCGCCAAAATCGATCGGGTAGGGCTACCACACCAGCTGCAGGGAAGGCCTGAATCCAATTCCGTCACCCCGAATCCCGGAGTTTGGCAGGAAGGGCAAAGCGATAAGATTTTTTGAATCAGCTTTTCGCCCGCTTCACTTATTACCTGCATTCGGGTGGGGTTGAGGTGGGCCCGCATGTCGGTCTCCACATAGGCTTTTCCGTAGGTCTCGAGTAGGAATCGACTTTTCTGCTCTAATTCCTTCCAAGAGATGATTCCCTTGCTCATTCCTTCCAAACTTTCAGGACTTTTTCTTAAAATCAGTCCATGGCTGGGGAAATTTACTTGTTTCGCGAAGGTTTCCAGTTGCTCCCAAGTATCAAATTCTAGGCTGGAATAATTGGTTTCAGTGGACAGATGACGGATATGGATTTGCCAACCGTTTTTTCGGTCGGAAAAGACGAGCCATTCTTCATCAGCAGGCAAAAAGAACAAGGAAGGGTGGGCCCCAAATGAGCCTTCACTGGCTAAGGCCAAGTCTGCACCCAAAAGATCCATGGCCCAGTCGCACTTCTTTTTGGCTGTAGTCAGTGGGTCTTCCTCTCTCTCTTTTTCTCCAGAGAAAGTGCCCAATAAATCCGTGTCCAAACTTTCCGGGACAACTATTTTCACTCCCAGAGCCTTTTCAAACAATGGCCCTAAGACCTGCTCTTTTTGGTGCTTGGTAGCCAAAATCAGGGTGCGGCCGGCAAACATGAGAGGAGGTTTAGACCTTGGATTTTTCCAGTGCTTTTCCTGTTACACTTTCATCAAAGCTGCCCTGATCGAAGACTTGGTGACCATTGACCCAGGTTTTGAGCACTTGGCTGTGGAAAGTCGTGCCTTCCAAAGGAGACCAACCGCATTTGTAGAGGATATTGTCCTTGCTCACCGTCCAGGGGGAATCCAAATCCACTAAAGTCAAGTCTGCAAAATACCCTTCCCGGATATAACCTCTTCGGTCGATCTGATAGAGAATCGCGGGGTTATGGCACATTTTTTCCACGATCTTTTCCAGGGAGATTTTGCCTTGCTTATGGAATTCCAGTAGGCAAACCACCGAATGTTGGACCAAAGGAGCACCGGACATGGACTGGAAATAAGGTTTGAGTTTCTCCTCAATCGCATGAGGGGCATGGTCCGTGGTGATCAGATCGATTCGGTCATCCAAAAGGGCCTCCAACAAGCCATCTGCATCTTTTTGGGTTTTGATCGCGGGGTTCCATTTGATCAGGGTTCCTTTGGATTCATAGTCTTTGTCGGAAAACCATAAGTGATGAACCGAAACTTCGGTGGTGATCTTTTTCTCTTTGAGAGGGATGTCATTTCTGAAAAGAGAGGTCTCTTTGGCTGTGCTCAAGTGGAGGATGTGGAGTCGAGCTCCATGCTTCTCTGCCAGAGCTATCGCCCGCTCAGTAGCTTCATAGCAAGCTTGTTCACTGCGGATGATCGGATGGAATTTCACCGGGACATCGTACCCGTACTTTTCCCTGTATTCCTCCTCGTTTTTCTCTATGATTTCTTCTTTCTCTGAATGGATGGCCAAGATTCCTTTATGTGAGGAAAATATCCTTTCCAGCATATCGGGTCGGTCAGCGAGGATATTTCCTTTTCCTGAAAAATAAAGCCCATCGTCCGTGATAGCCAAGAGATCGGAAGTGTCCCACTGAAGGACTTCTTCCAGATTTTCTCCATTGATGCCAAGCAAGAAAGCATAATTAGCCAGGGATTTTTCTTCGGCAATCCGGTACTTCTCTGCCAGCAACTCCAAAGTAAGGGTATTGGGCCGGGTATTGGGCATATCGATAAAGGAGGTGACGCCACCTGCCACGGCAGCCCGGCTTTCTGACCGGAGGTCTGCTTTGTGGGTCAATCCCGGATCTCTGAAGTGTACCTGTCCGTCAATGGCTCCGGGAAGCAGGTATTTGCCTCTTCCATCCACGATGACTTCCGCTTCTTCGGCAGGGATTTGACCGATTTTTTTGATGAATTCGCCGGAAATAAGGACGTCGGCTACTTGGATTTTACCTTCGTTGACTATGTTGGCCTGCTGGATGAGGATGGTTTTGCTCATGAGTAGAAAGAGGATTGCTTGGGCCTACAAAGAAAAGACAGGATGCGTCCAAATCCTAAAACCAAATCAAGTAAGCTGGGGAAACCACTTTGGGGGATTTTTTCTTTTCAACTCTTTGTTTTGGGGTCATTTATCAAACTCTCCTCCCCCAGCCATCTTGGCCGAAAGATCGGGAAGTCCTTTTGCGGAGCTTGCATCTATTTTATGCATCACCCCTTTTGGGCCGATTTTGGGGCCAAAGCCGTCGTCTTTTTGGAAAAGTTCTTCCGGATTCCCGGATCTCTTTTTGCCTTTTTTGGGCTGGGAAACCGGGATGCCTTCTATCGGAACCTCTGATCCAATGGGCAGGATGGTTTTTTTGGTTTCAGCAGGGGAAGGATTGGATTTTCGCTTGGTCATGGGATTAGGGGATTTCGTGAAATGAGGCCGCAGATGGTCCATAATGGATGGTGAGTTCTTCGTGAGGACCAATGGCTCTTTTGGCTTTGAATACAATCAGACGGTTTTTGATTTGTCTGGAATAGCCACAATTAGGCTGGGAAGAGTGGTTATAAAGAGATCCAAAACCCAGAACCACAGCAAGGGATTTGTTTCTCTTATCCCATAGGAATACATACCGCTCCAGCAAGTGTCCTGACAGGCGATAGAGTTCTTCTTGTTCCCAGGGAATTATCGGACAGGATTCTACGATTTCTCCTTTTTTAAATGCCCTTCCGGCAAAAACTCCCCGGCCCTTGGGCCCTGCGTCAGCCACATAGAGGCGGGAGCTTTCGGTGATTTTTTGGAAAGGCGGTTTGATGACAAGGCTATCCATGAGATTAGCAATTAAAGAAAGAACCAGAATAAGTTAGGAAAAAGGTAGGCCATTCTCAATTAGCCGGATCAGGAAGGGAGAACGATTATTTGTACTTTTCCAATTCTAAACTCCCAACCATGACCAAAAGATTTCTATTTGGACTTTTCCTCCTGAAATGGATAAGCCTCCCGCTTGTTGCACAGCAAGATTCCCTTGTCTACCAATCGGAAACTCTTCAAATCAGGCAAGTCAGTCCAAGTGTGTTTGTTCATGTCAGCTATTTGGAAACGCAGGATTTTGGAAAAGTAGGCTGCAACGGGATGGTAGTGATAGATCATGGGGAAGCATTGGTTTTTGATACGCCGACAAGTGACCAAGTCAGTGAGGAGCTAATCGGATGGTTGGTGGAGAAAAAAATAGAGGTAAATGGGGTTTTGGCTACCCACTTTCACGACGATTGCTTGGGTGGATTGGATGCTTTTCACGTTCGGGGAATCCCTTCTTTTGCTTCTGATCGGACGATTGATTTGGCACAAAAAGCAGGTGAATCAGTGCCTCAAAATGGCTTTGGGGATGAGTTGAGTCAGCGGGTGGGTGATTTGGAAGTAGTATCCCGGTTTTTCGGAGAAGGTCATACCCGGGACAATGTGGTTTCCTTTGTCCTGTCAGATCGGGTGCTTTTTGGAGGCTGTCTGATCAAGGCTTTGGGTGCATCCGAAGGCTTTTTGGGAGATGCCAATGTGGGGACTTGGTCGGAGACGGTAAGCCGCGTGAAAGTGGGATTTCCAGAGATAAAGCTGGTAATTCCAGGGCATGGAGAAGCAGGAGGAAAGGACTTGTTGGAGTATACCATTCAGCTTTTTGGGACAAAATAAAGCTGCCTACCTATTTCTATCGGAAAAATAAAAGGATCAACTTGAGGATTCCGGTTGCTTGAAAAAGCCTCAAAATACATTTTTGCCAGATTTGGTCCCCATTGGATTTACTTCTTCTTTTCCAATTCCTTAATCTTTCCTTTTACCATTGTTGGGACGATGAATTGATGAAACGGCCTTACAGGTAGAAAATACAGTTTGCCCAACCAATTGTTGAAAATTTCCGTGAAGGAAACGACTAGGCGATTTTCTGTGGCATCTTGAGTTTTTGGATCTAAAAATAGAGAAACTCTGAAGTTGAGGTGTCGGTCATCTTATCCAAGGATCTACTCATTTTCTGCACCTTGTTTTCGTAAAACTGATTCAGTTTTTGGTAATCCACCAAGGTGTATTTTTTACGGTTGTCCCACTCCAGGTACTCCAAGTTGAGCTGATTGTAAACGACCAAAAAGCCCCTCTCAATTTAGAGGGATTCTATTTTGAAGAGAGAAAAAGAGTGTCAATGCAATTTTGACCGGGAATTCCTGCTTTGGTGAAGGTTTTCCCGATGTATTTCAAATCATGGTATAGAATATTGTGTTCACAAACAAAGTTAGCCCCTTTCAAAAATTCCAAAAAGTCTTCGGTGCTGCTTCGATAAAAGGTATGGTTATGGGAAGAAATAGCTCCTGGGTAAATGATTTTTTGGCTTTTGGACTCGATTTATGTATCCAAAAAAACTGGAAGACTCAATTTGGAAAAGCGTTAATCATGGATTGCGTTCTCGATATTGCTTCACCCCTTCAATCTGATGTGGAAGAAAGGGTAAAATCAGATGCTAGCAAGAATAAACAAGCCCGAAGTTACTTTTCCGGGCTTTGAATGGGTGGTTTTTTTAGAAATAAAATGAAGAACTGACGATTCCATACCAGTCCTCTCTGACGAGTTGGTTGGTGCTGTTTCGAAATACTGCGTCTTTATGGGTGCCGTATTTGCCCTCGATCCTGAAAGTGACCAAGTTCAGGGGAAGGTATTCCAAGGTCAGCGTGACCGCCTGATTCTGCCAACCGCTGGGTGAGTCCGTTTTTAACTCCGGAATCAAGCTTTTGGGATCGTAAATGCGCTCGTATCTTCCTGCTACTCCCAGCTTTTCGCCCAATCCATACCGGACGGAGAATGCCGGTGCGATCATTTTGTTCCAGCCGGTAGATTGATCTCCTTGTTTTTGCTCAATCATAGCGTCCAGCACGGGTAAGATCATCAGTCGATTGCTGAGCCAGATTCGGAAGTAGATATTTTGATAGTGCCTAAATAGGGGCTGAGGAGCACTTAGCGGTTGCTCATTGGCAAACATCAGGTTCCAGTTGCCCACAATTTTCCCGGGTTTGTTCAAGGTCCAGGCCAGAGCAAAGGCCTTGGTGGCATTGGTTTCTTTGATCACTTGCCAGCCATTGAGCAGCATGGCGGAGAAGGTGTGGTGTTCGTCGGCCTTGTAATGCAGTCGGACTCCGGCTTCATAGTCAGGGGTAAAGTCAGCAATGTAGGCTCGGGTGGCATGAAGATTCTCCTTATTGAGGACGATCTCAGCCCCAAAATAGGAAGGGAAAATCCCGATTTCCAGGGCCCATTTGGGATGCAGATGGTAGTACAAGGAAAGCTCACGGATGATGCGGGTGGAAGGAATCTCTTCCAGATAAAGTGCATCTACGATATGCCCGGTATGGAAAGCCAACTTAAACTTTAACTTGTCCTTTAACTCGTATTGCCCCTGAACAAACCCGTAGGAAAGGGAAAACTGATTGGCATACAAGGGATAACTGGTGAAATCTCTGCGTCCGAAATCGGTAACCGTTTCGTCAGCAATCGGATCAAAATAGGTATGGGTCTTTTGAGGGCCAAAAACATAGCCAAAATCCCCATATAGGTTGAAAGTCAGGTTTCCTTTTGACAATGGGATTTGAATGAGGGGGGGCTCTTCTTTGGTGTTTTGGGAAAGCGTGTCAGGAGTGGAATAGGTTTGTGATAGCACAGGTTGCCCAGACAATAGCATACCTGCCATCATGGAAATTAGGTAATTTTTCATAGGGAAAGAAAGTAAACAGGATGGATGGCCTTTTGGAAAAGGCAAGAAGGGTATGGAAAAAGCCTGTTTAAATTATCAGAACCCGATTGAGTAAAAAAATCCTGGGCCTGGGTAGATATTCCGTTAGGGTACTAGGTGCGCAGAAAGTAGAAAAATCCAAAAGCAAACCGAATCCCGGAAATCCTGTTCCGATTTGCATCAACGAGAGGTATTCCTCTGGAGATTTTTCCTGTCGTCTGCCTAAATTGGAATAGGAAACTGAGGGATGGAGCGGAAGAAGGTCGCCTTGGAAATGATCGGAAACCTGCAGATGAGCAGGTCCCTTATCGTATTGGACTTGGATGTTCTTCCGCAGAGAAGGGCAAAGCTCCTTTGCAAAGAAGAGTAGGGTGAATAGGCCAAGCAGGCAAAGGAGGAATTTCCTGTTCATCGATCCAAAATCCCGATAAAGCTAGAGAAAAAACCAGCATCTTATCCTAGTGATTTGGAGATTAATTTTTTGGAGAGAAATTCCCGCTCTTCCCCTTCTTACCACTGGTCGAATTCTTTTCCGAGAACTTTTTTTGAAAATGCCATCCGATTATCCACAATCCTACCTTGATGGAAGATTCACCGCGGAAATATTCTTAAATATCGTCCACTGCCCTCGGTCTATTGTCCTCCATATTCCTATCAGAACTTCAATAATTGAGAAAGAAAGAGGATTTTCATAAAAAACATCAAGCTACAAGTTGTGACTAAGCCTATCCTCCAAAAAAGCATGTCTTTCTGAATCCTTTAAGAGGAAAGCCATTTTCCAATCGGTCCTTGGTGATGTACTCTTTAGGCCAAGGCAAGAAACGTGGAGTGTACAGCTATTTATATCCTCTTCAGGTTATTAGAGGACAAGCTGAAAAGCTTTTGTTTTTCACAAGGCGTGTATTCATCCAAAACAAGAAAGAGGGATTAAAAATTGATCCCCACTTGAAGGTTTAAGGTCGGAAATGGAGCGTTCGCTTCTGTCTCCGGTCCGAGATTGGACACTGCATTGTATCCCATTCCGGCCTGAGGCATCAAATAGAAGTTGTGCGTGGATCTTTTGATGATATCGAATTTATACCCTACATAAAACTCAGTGGTCAATGCAAATCCTTCGTAATCCTGCCCGTCAATTTTGTTCCTCTTTTCGCTGGCGAGGGAGGGGTAAAGTGCTAATTCCGCATGCCAGCCTTTCCAGAAGTAATGCCTGTAGCCTAGGTTAATTCCAAATTCGGAGAATTCTTCTGCGTTTTCGTCCTCATCCGTGCCGGGTCTCCACAAAAGCCCAAAAGTCAAATCACCGTGGGAATTTTCCTTGGTCCAAAGTGTACGGGTAGCCCTTAAGGTGTAAATCTCCACCCCAGGTACGTAGGGCCAGACTACATTGTATTCTATACCCCATCTCAGCACTTTGAGTTCAGAAGTGGTTTGAGCATTGGCTTCAAAGCCCAAAATGCAAGTTAGGCTCATTCCGAGCGCGAGGATTACCTTTTTCATAATTTTGTATTTTTAGTTGGTAAAATTGGATAGAATGGGAAGGAATACATAGCTGACAGGATTGGGATTCATACCCTGCTTTACTTGGTTGAAATCGGAGTGCGAGGACAGGAGAGATATCTTAATTCCGAGTTGAGTTTGAAGCCTAGAAAAGGCGAAACTTTGCTTAGAATCTGGAGAAAATATACCGTCAAACGCCTGGAGGATAAGGAATTCGTTCATGGCTGTATCGGCTAATGTTCGATACAAAACTATCCCGCCCGGAAGCCCCGGACATTCACCTAGGTTAAGAAAGGAGTGGGATTGAAAAATTACTCGTGCTTAGCAGACTGGGAAAGCTGCCTTCGAATCCGGCTGAGGGATTGTGGCCTGATATTGAGGTAAGAGGCAATGTAATGTTGGGGTATTCGCTCAAAAATCTTAGGTCTCTCCTTCATCAGGTTTAAGTATCTCTGCTCTGCTGAGAGCGTAGTTAGGTTTTTGGTTCGGTGCCGGATACCCAAGTAGGCATTTTCGGCCATGATCCTTCCAAATTTTTCAAATTTGGGCACCAGTCGGTATAGTTGGGCCAAGTTGTCTCTTTCCAGGCAAAGCAGTTCGGTTGCTTCCAGTGCATCTACAAAATTTTCGGCAAAACTACCCGTCAAAAAGCTTTCATAATCGGTAAACCAGCCATTTTCAAAAAAAAATTGAGCAGTTTTTTCTTCCCCTTCGACGAGATAATAGTATCGGATACAACCTTTGTTGATGAAGTAAATGTTTCTACAGTCCTGACCTATTCGGAGCAATATTTCCTTTTTTGCTAAGTGTTTGCTGGTCAGGAAATTTTGAAAAATTTCAAATTCGTCCTCATTTAGGTCGATAAACCTGGCCAAGGACCGTTGAATTTGCGCATACATTCTGTCGATTCTTTAGGTCTGGGTTTTGTCTCGAGCTGGAAGGTCTGCCATTTCTTTGGTGTTGATTCTCATCTTTCCTCAATTCTAATTTAAAATACTCTCATTCCCTTACTTCTCCAAGCTTGGGTTTCTCAGCAATGGATTATTCCCAGCCTTTTCCTATTTTCCCTTCATCAAACTCAATATCCTATGAAATCTCTTTTTCGTCTACTTCCGGTCGCCTTGATTTTGGCTTGTCAACCAAAGGTCGAGAATCAGACCAAAAGCCCTGCTGCTCCGGCCAAACCCCGGACCATCGTCACCACGGACGGAGAGATTGACGATGTGGACTCCTTTATCCGCATGCTGCTCTATGCCAATGAATTTCAAATCGAGGGCTTGATTTACTCCTCTTCTATGTGGCACTATGCGGGAGATGGGAAAGGAACCCTTTTTACCTCCGAAATGGAAATGACCAAAAACATGTACGGAGCCAAGACAGATCTCCGCTGGCCGGGAGTGGAGTGGATGAATCCGCTACTGGATGCCTATGAGGCCGTTTATCCCAAACTTAGCCAACATGCCGAAGGATTTCCGACGGCAGAGTACCTCCGCTCAGTAGTCCGAGTGGGGAATATTGACTTTGAAGGGGAAATGGATAAGGACACGCCTGGTTCGGACTTTATCAAAGAAAAGCTTCTGGATGAAACTACCCAGCCGATCTATCTGCAAGCTTGGGGTGGAACCAACACCATCGCCCGGGCGCTGAAGTCCATTGAAGATGAATTTAAGGATACTCCAGAGTGGGAATCCATTTATCAGAAGGTTGTGGATAAGGGAATTATCTATGCGATTCTGGATCAGGATGCCACCTACCGAAAGTATGTAGCTCCCAACTGGCCAGATTTGAAGATTTATTACAATTCCAGCCAGTTTTGGTGCTTTGCCTATGCTTGGAAAAGAGCCGTGCCGGAGTCTCAGCATTACCTGTTTGAGGGGAAGTTTATGGGGGAAGAGATCATCAACAACCATGGCCCACTGCTCAAGCAATATTACAGCTATGGGGATGGACAGGTGCAGGAAGGAGATGACGAGCATATCCACGGAGATCCGACCCGCCTGGAAAATGCCCAATGGGGAACTTTTGGGGTGTATGACTTTATCTCCGAGGGGGATTCTCCAGCTTATTTGCACCTGATCGATGTGGGACTGGATAATTTGGATCATCCCGAATGGGGAGGCTGGGGAGGTCGCCTTGTGCAAAGCACGGAGCAAGCTAACCGATGGGAAGATGGGGCAAGTGTCTTGGATTACAGTCCTTTCAAGGATACCCTAGATGCGACTTATCCTCAGGTCCGTTGGTTAGAGACCATACAGCTGGATTTTGCGGCCAGGGCTGACTGGTGCGTGATGGACTATTCTGATGCCAATCACCCTCCGGTTGTAAAGGCTGTGGGTTCTGATCGGCGTTTTGCTAAACCTGGAGAAACCTTTACTCTGGCTGTTGAAAGCAGTGATCCGGATGGGGACTCATTGGAAACCCGCTTCTGGATCTATCAGGAATCCGGGACTTATTCAGGTCAAGCAACTCTCCTTGCTGAAGGCAATCAGGTGGAGGTGAATTTGGATGCACACTCCACGGGCCAGCTCCATGTCATTGCAGAAGTGAAAGACAATGGAGTGCATCCGATGACGAGGTATGTGCGGTATGTGATTGACGTAAAAGGTTAACCGCCAAGTTCGCAAAGATTAAAAAGAGAACGCAAAGTAGGATTTTCCTCAGGGTGGGAGTGATCAATAGAAAGTCCAAGTTTCCAGTTCTTTCTACTGAGACTGACCACGCTTTCCTTTATACGCTTTCTGATTTCTCAAACTGCCTTAGGAGCCTGATCACTGCTTATTTTTTTACTGATCCGCCATCAGGAATTGGCTGGCCACCAAAGAGGGCCCACAGCGATCAATAAGACCAAAACGTTGAACAGGACATTGGAAGGATTGCCTGAAAGATAGGAACCGGAGCTATCCAGAATAAACCAGGAAAGAGTGCCAAAAAGCACTGATTTGCGGACCCCTTCTGCAGCCAGAGGATAGACCCATTTTTGCAGACACCAAATGGTGACTCCCCAACCCAAAAGAAATCCTCCGGTGAGTGCGGATAGGAATCGGGTGGTGGGCTCTGCGTAAGTTTGGACCCCATCCAAGGGCCAACTCAAAAAGTCCAACGCCCAGCGGGCGGGCTCGGAAGTGGAAGCCATGCTACCCAAGAAGAAGACAGGGCCAAAGGCCGCAATGACAAGGGCTGTGATTTTAAGGTAGTTTCTTTGAAAATCTGGGGTGTTCCAGTGAGTCATGGTAGTATCTTTATTTTCTCCCTAGTTAGGTTGGGGAGAAAGATTTTTTTAGACGACACCGTACAACTCAGACCAAAGCCAAAGAAATTTTTCTCAACTGTTCAAAAAAACCTCGAAGCCAGACTTCATTCAGATTTTTTGCATTCGCCTGCAGGAAAAAATTTTCCATGGCCAGATCAAAAACCCCGGCGAGTTGTTTTTGTGTCAGGGGTAGGTTCAAATCACGAATCCAAAGCATCAATAATTCTTCTCCGATAAATTCATTGGCTTTTTGAATGGTGGAGGCAAAGTCCTTTCTGTTTTGTTGGAATTTCAGCTGCCGATGAAAGAGCAGGTCAAGTTGATGCTCAAGTAGAATCTCAATTAGCTCCGGATCGATGGATTGCGCTTTTTTTTCTTTTTCTGCCATCACTTTGGCCTGATTCAAGTGGTGGTCAAGCAAGGCTTCTGTAAAGACCTCCAGGTCTGCGAAGTGATGGTAAAATGAGGATTTGCTGATTCCGACCTCTTGGGCCAAGGGTTCTACTTTCAAGGCTTGGAACCCCGACTCTGCAACTAGTTGGTAGCCTATACTCAGCCATTTGGTTTTGCTCATGTTGAAGAGTTTTTGGGGAAAATGGATGGCAGACGTGTTTTGTTCAAAAGGAGATGAGAATATCAGTCTCCCTTGCCCAGCCTGGAGACGGCCTTGTCAAATAAAAAAAGGAAACTCTCCCGATCCAAATCAAAAAAACTTAAGTCCAAATCTTCCCCATCCTCTCCAGAATCACTGGATAAGCCTGTACTTCTTTTTCGCCCTCTTATTCGCTCCGTCAGCTGGTAATTTCTGTCAAAAATAAAAACGTCAAATGTCACTGCGGTTTTGACCAGGTGATTGGTCATCATGCTGGGATAGGGTGGGTCCACAGTCAATAGAAAGAGGAGATATAGGTCAGCAGGTTGATTTTGTGCCAGCATTTGATCCGCCGACCCCATGGCTTTGTAGTATTTCTTTTTTCGTCTGGAAAAAATAAAAGGGGCAGGTTGGGCAGAGGAGATGGATTGCAGATTGAGTATTTCTTGGACTTTGCTTTCCATAACCGTAAAGAGAGAATCAGAATCAAGATCAAATCTTGAAATCATACCCTGCCCTCCTCCATTAGGATAGACAAAAAATACCGACTCCAAGACTCGCGCACTCAGGTCTTGAGCCTTCATCGATCCTATACTGAAAAACAGAAACAGAAAAATCGCCGAAATAGCTGTCCTTTTCATGGTGAAAACAAAAGTGCCCTGCTCAAAAATAGATGAACTTCAGCTTGTTCGATTCGCAAAAAAAGTCAGAATGCGATTTGGAATTAGTGAATCTTGAATCCTGTATTCCACCTGGATCAAGGAAATGCAAAGGCTGCCTAATCCATCATTCCTTTCCCTGCCATGATCTTCGGAATGCTTTTTTCGATCCGGCTGAGTCGGGTAGCGGATTGTTTGGCCCCGCTGAAGTGGATCAGATAGCCCCGCTGACGTCCGGGAGTCAGTGCAAAAAAGGCCTTTTCCAAGCCCTCGTGTTCTTCAAATTTTTGAGTGAGTTCCTTGGGGATTTCTTGGGCAGATGGCTCGGGTTTTTCCGGCTTTTTACCGGACTTCTCGATTTCGATGGCTTGGAGGATATAGGTTTTGAGTTCCTTTTCGAGCTTTTCTGCCTGTTTCAGCTCCGTAAATCGAATGATTCTTCCCTCATGGGAATTGGGACCCGGTAAGTCCAAGATTCCTTTTGGATCCTGCATCAAACTTCCCTTCAGAAAACTCAGGACGCAAGAATCATTAAAAACACCCAGCATGATTACATTTTTTCTATGAAGCGTGTAGGTGGGCACTCCCCATTTCCGCTCTTCGTTCAGTTCGGTTTCCAATAAAAGTTGCCGCAGAAATTCCAGTATTTCAGTCCATCGATGAACTTTACAGGAGGGTGTTGCTCCTTTTGGGCAACGCATGCAGCCTTCGAGGAGAAACAGGTCGACTTGGGGGTTCATGGGGTTAAAGGTTGAGAGGTTCGATGTTCAGGGTTCAAAGTTCATCCACTTGTCGATTAATGGGAAATTTTGAACTTCGAACTTCGAACTATTTTCCAATAACTCAATAACCAAACACGCTCTTATTCCTCCCGAAACTCCAAAATATCACCCGGCTGACAGTCTAGGGCCTGGCAAATGGCCTCCAGTGTACTGAAGCGGATGGCTTTGGCTTTGCCCGTTTTGAGGATGGACAGATTGGAAAGTGTAATATCTACTTTTTCGGAAAGCTCGTTGAGGGACATTTTCCGCTTAGCCATCATCACGTCCAAGTTGACAATTATGGGCATAGCTTAGATGGTTAGGTCGTTTTCAGCCTTCAATTCCAGCCCTTTTTTGAATACTTGCGCAATTACAAAAATTATGGATCCCATCAACAAGTAGGCGTAATTGTCATTCCACCTACTCTGAAGTTCATTGAGATCCATTCCATTTGTTACCAGTATTTCCGAATAGCGAAATGTGATGATGCCTAGTATCCCAATGGCCAGGATCATGTAACTTATCCGTGAAATCAGCGTCGCGATTTCGGGACTAAAGGGCTTGACAAGATTGAGTGTACTGAAAATTTTTATGGTGGAATAAAATGCAAAAGCTTTCATCAAGCTGATGGCTAAAGTGAAGCTAAATAAAATCGCAACATGGACATTGTCCAGTTTAAATAGCTGGGAAATATCCTTTCCTATCATCCAGTCTTTAGCCCCTTCAGAATCGAATAGGTGGTAAAAAAACAAGATGAGTAAATAGGCTGAAGTGGCGCACATCGCGCAGAATATCAGAGTGGAAATCACGTCAATGACCCAGAGAAGGGTATTTGTGGTTTTTTTCATGATGAAATAGTTAGACAGTCAATTCATTCTCAGCCTGCAATTCAAGCCCTTTTTTGAAAATCTGAGCAATCACGAATACTACCGCAGCCATCATCAGGAAGGCTGAATAATCGTCCCATTGTTGATTGGCATTGGCGACCGGAAAGCCCTTTTTGGCCAGTTCATCGGAAACTCCCTGAGCGATCGCTCCTAGGATGCCCGCAGCAAAGATGTAGTAGCTGATCTTGGAGATCAGAAGGGACATTTCCTGACTAAAGGGCTTGTGCAGATTTAGGTATTGAAAAATCAGGGTGATCAGATAGAAGGTATATGCCTTCAATCCATTTACTCCAATCGCCAAACCAAATAGGATCCCAAAATAGAGTTCACTTTGGGTGAAGAGTTCGCGAAGATCCAAAATCAAGTACTGATTTTCCGGTGGAAAAACCCGGAATTGCATGAAAGCATAGTTGAAGATCAAGGCTCCTGTTTGATAGCAGAGGGCTATGAAAATGATCCAGGAGATCACGTGGAGAAACTTGATGACGAGGTCGGTTTTTGAGGACATGTTGGTAGCAGGTTACACAGTCAATTCACTTTCTTCCTGGATTTCAACTCCCCGCTTGAAGATCTGACTGACCGCCACCAGAATCGCTGCCATAAGGAGGAATTCATAAGCTCCTCCCATCAAGGAATAGACTTGATCGAGTTCGTACCCCTTTTTTGCCAGCCATTTGAAGGAGGCCGAGGCAAAAATTATCCCGATTCCAATCTGAAATGCGGTGTAGCTGACTGCTGAAATAAGCTTGGAAATCTCCTGGCTGAATGGATGCACCAGATTGATTTTCAAGAATATCCTGATGATCTGGTAAAAAAGATAGGCTTTCAATCCGATGATAAACAGCACCATCGAAATTACCCCTCCATAATACCAAGGATTGGCCTCTTTCAGGGAATAGAGATTCAATCCGTCAAATAGATTTTGAGCTACGATAGGATTAAACCAGCTGTAGATAAAGGTAAAAAGCAGGGCTCCTGCCTGAATGCATAGTCCGATAAAGATGGACCAAATGACCACGGTAATGAGCATCAGCGAAGGCTGATTGACCCATTTTTCTTTCCATTGTTCTGTTAGAGTTTTCATAGTGTTGAAATTGACTTTCCAAAAGTCAGTAAAAATTTATTGAAAAACAATAAATAAGTATTGAAAAAAAATATTTTAGAATAAAATGATTTTTCCCCCAGACCTGAGAAAAGGAAGTCTCATGCATATTGCGGGTTTAATTGGGTTGAATAAATTGGAAAAATGAGTATCCTCAATCTTGCACGTAGCCAAAGGATTTAAAGGTTCGTTGCTAGATTTTGGCAAATTCCCCCTTCTAAAGGGGGCTAGGGGGATTTAATTCTTTGAAATAAGTTCAAATTCCTAAATGCGTGTAGCATTCAGAATAGTCATAATTGGAAGTCATTAAGTGGTTTATATCCTCAAAAATGGGGGACTTAATTGATCGGGTCTTTGATAAATCGGTAACAACCCTTTTTACTTGAGAAGACTAGCCAAGAACTCGGATGCGGTAAAAGTCGGAAGTGCTGAGTTTTTAAAGTCCGCTTTGTTTCTCGTTAAAATGAGGTCGCAATTGGACTGAAGTGCGCAGAAATATTGGACTGCATCTTCAAAATCGCTGAAAAATGAAAAAAGACTCTTGTCTATTGTTTCCTGATTAGCTTCTGCCACTTGGCAAAGAATGGAGAACTTTTGAAGCTTGAGTAGGGCTGACTCTTTGGATTCAAATTTTGATAAAACATATTCAATTGTAGTGAAAGAAATAGGGGAGGTAAATAAGGAAATCTCCTTCCGGTCAGCCAAGGATACGATTTTGGCGATTGGCTCATAAAAGGGATGTCTTTCAGCCAGTAGATCTAAAATGATATTGGTGTCCAAAAAGATTTTCCTCATCGGTATTTTTCCTCCAGATAATCTCGGTAATCCTTCTTGTAATCATAATCTGCAGGAATCGTATTTCCATCAGTAAGACTTTTCACAAACGGAGTAATGGAGATTTCGTCTTTTTCTGTGGATTTGGAGGTGAGTGAGTTTAGATAGTTTTCTACCAATTTTGAAAGGCTCACCTGCTGATCGGATGCATAGGCTTTTGCCTTTTCGATAACACTTTTATCCAGTTTAAGAGTGAGCTTGGTATCCATGATTTTTTAATTGTACGTGTAAATATATAATTTTTTGGACGTACAAAATCGTATTATTTTGGTAAATCTTTTGAATACAAAGACTTATCTCTGAAAAAACACCGCCAACCCATCTTTCCCGGCCACTGCGATGTCCAGCTTTCCATCTCGGTTGAGATCTTTCACTTCGAAGTAAATCCCCGAACCTTTCCCTTCGCCAAATGGACCGTAGCTTATGACGTTTTTCACAAAGGATTTTCCGTCCCACTTGAAATAATACAGTCCCACTTCATCTTTTCCTCCGGGATCTTTTCCGTTGTGTGCCCGGTAGCGCTTGCCTGTGATCAGTTCATTTTGACCATCTCCGTCCAGATCCACCCATTCCAAGGTATGGTACTGGGAGTGGTAGGGGTCAATATCGTGTTTTATAAAGTCAATTCGGCCTTCCCGCTCGATCTGCTCCATCCAAAACAAGCCGTAGTCGTGGCCATTGCCTAGAATCAGGTCGTTTTTTCCGTCGCCATTCAAATCCGTCACGATGATCGGGATACTTAAATCTTGGAATCCATCCATGGGGTGAAAAACCCATTCTCCATAGCGTAAATCCGCAGGGGCTTCATACCAGCCCATGGAGCTGATCAAATCTCCCCATCCGTCTCCGTTGATATCCCCGAAGCCCAGTCCATGGCCTTGGGTCTCGAAGACCTCATATTTTTCAAACTGATTTGGTCCTACCCACTTGTAAAAAACCAAGGGCTTTCTAGGCGTATTGGGGACGATCTCCAAGGTACCATCACCGTCCAAATCCCAAGCCCGGATGGTTTCAATATTCCCGGTTTCAGCAATTAGGTGTTCCTTCCATTCTCCGTTTTTGCCGGGATTTTCTTTCCAGATCAGTTTTCCTTCAAACCAGCCTCCGGTGATAAAATCCATATTTCCATCTCCGTTCACATCCATGGGGATCGTGGCAAAATCCTCATAGTATTCCCCAAAGCGTTTGACCTGACCAATCAGCTGTCGATCCAAAAATTCAGGGCCTTTGTACCAGTAGCTTCCCGATACCAAATCCAAGTGCCCATCTTTGTCCACATCTAGGATGCCTACAGACTCATAGCTTTCGTAGGCGATCAATTGCTTTTCGAAGCGGAGATTTTTGGTCTGGGAAAAGGAAAGAAAAGGAAGTGTTAAGGTCAGTAGGGATAGAAGGGCTTTCATTGACGATTTACGATTTTAGATTTACGACCGAAATAGGAACCTCAAATCTGTATTTTAATTGGTTCCCGAAAACAAGTATTGGTGGAATGATCTAAAAAACCATGCCACCAATAACTCAATAAAGACGAATAACATGACATGACACATTCATCGGACATCGGTCATCCGACATCGGACTTCCAACTATTTCTCCATCGGATGCATCCTGAGCAATTCTTCCGGACTCCAGAATCCTTCCTTGTCTTTGACTTCATCTCTCACTTTTTTGACCAAGTCCGGGGAAATGGGAGAGGCTTGATTACCAAATGAATTTCTCACATAGGTCAAGACGGCGGCGATTTCGGTGTCATTGAGCATGCCTTCATACGGAGTCATGGGTACCTGCCCTGGATATTCTCTTCCAGCTACTTCGATAGGCCCCATAATCCCTTTGAGAACGATTTTGACCAATCGTTCAGGGCTTCCGGTCACCCAAGGCGTACCTCGAAGCGGAGGAAATTGGGAAGCGGTCAATCCGCCTCCATCCAATTGGTGACAGGTGGCACAGAAGCCTTCCCGGGCGTAAATTTCTTTACCCAGGACAAAAAGCTCTCTATCCGAACCGCTTAGCGAGGTCTTGATGTCTTCTTCTTTTTTTTCGGCTACCGAAAGTCCGTTCAAATGAGCGACAGCAGTCTCTAAGGTTCTGGGTATCCAAGTCTTATCGCTTGGCTGTTTTTCAGCTTCAGCTAGAATGGGGAGTCCGACCTCCTTTGGGAGCCAGGAGGCCGCGGCGATCGCCTCTATTCTTACCCTTCCGTGCGTATCCTTGACTGCAGCCATTAGTAGTTCTGCCTGATCTTGGACTTGATGTCCTGTATATCTCAAAACTCGCGTAGATGCCGCCCTTACCCGGTAATCTGATGACTTGAGCAGGTCTTTTAGTAAGTCCTGATTGACCCGGTTGATTCCCCACGTGACCCAAAGTGCTTCCAATCGATGGTGCTCGTACCGAGGATCATTCTTATCCAAGTTGGCTAGCCAGGTTTTAATCGCTTCGGAAACTTCCTGCACATCTCTACCTCGCAGCTCTCTGCGGGTTCTGTATCGTGTTCGGTATTCGGGAAGCTTAAGATTTTCCAACAATTCGGGGATGCTTGCTCCGTCGATTTTTGCAGGGGTGACCAAAGGCCTTGATGGATAAGTCAGACGATAAATTCGTCCATGGACATGATCTCTGAGAGGATCGCGGGCATTGTGCTGCATGTGGCCGATCAGGATATTGTGCCAATCGACGATGTAGAGCGAACCATCCGGAGCGATTTCCATATCCACAGGGCGGAAATTCCGATCCGAGGATTTGATTAAGTCCTGTCTCCATTGGGTGCTGAATCCCACGGTATCTTCTATCATCCGATGCTGTTTGGTACCTAAAAAGCCGATGGTATTATTGATAATCAGGTCTCCTTGGATTTCCTCCGGAAAATGCCTGCTGGAAATAAACTCCAATCCGGAGGTTGGTCTCACCATATGGTCTTTTTCGATCAGATTGGGGCCTTTGAAGTTGGAATTGCCATAGCGGGGCAAAGTGGACCCGGGAAGCATCCAGTTCACATTTGGGCCTGAGGTCTCGGCATAGAAGTTTTGACCCCAATCATCGAATGCGATGCCCCAAGGATTGGGAATGCTCACCTGATTGACCCGCTCAAGTTTATGCCGCTTGGGTTCATACCGGTAAAACCCCCCGTTGGTAGCCCTCACCGGTCCATAGGAGGTTTCCACATTAGTATGCAAAAAGACCCCCTCAGCCATGTAAATCGCCCCGCTTTCATCGGTGGTGAAGGCCGAGATGGCGTGATGCGTGTCGTGGTCGTCGAAGCCCGAAAGCAGGACGGTTTTTTTGTCGGCCTTATCATCCCCATTTGTGTCTTCCAAAAGAATCAAATTTGGGGATTGAGAGACATAGACTCCTTCTGGAGCAAGTTCAAAACCTACAGGGATATGAAGATTATCCGCAAAAGTGGTTTGCTTGTCAGCCTTTCCATCTCCGTTTGTATCCTCCAAAATGATCAGTTTGTCCTGGGGTCTGGGATCTCCGGGCTTGTAGTGGGGATAGCTGGGCATGGTCGCTATCCAAAGTCTCCCTTTGTTGTCAAAGGAAAGCTGCACGGGGTTGGCCAGATCTGGAAATTCCTGCTCGGAAGCAAAAAGTTCGATTTGGTAACCCTCAGGGACTTGGATGGTTTTTAGGGCTTCTTCCCCGTATTTGTACTCCAGACTTCCGTTGGCTTGGGGATTGTAATTGGTTTCTACCTCGGGCAAACTTCGGGTTTTGGCATCGGCAGCAGCAAGGTCTTTTTTCCTTCCTTGATTGGCCTCCCAGATCGCGGTGTCCCGGATGGCCGTCATTTGTCTGATTTTTTCTATTTCGAAGGGATAATTATCCGGGCCAAAGGGATCATAGCGACGTCCATATACATGGACTCCGTTGGGGATTTTGTAATCGTTGTGCCAAAGCCAGTTTTTTTCCATTACAGCCTGATGGATTAGTTCTCGGTTGGCTTCTGCTTTTCTTTCTGCCTTTCCAAACAACCGGTCTGCCAAGAGTTCGGCAAATCGGGCATAGCCGGCTTCATTGAGCTGGCTACCGTCTATAGTCAGGGGTTCCTTACTCTGCTTATACCAGCTTTGGCTGGGCCCAAAAGCATCCACAAAGAGGACTTTTTGTTTTTTGGCTACCTCCTCAATGGCGTCCCTGTAGAGCTTTAGGTTTTCATTTTCCTTTTTTCCATCCGGCACATCGAGGGAAGTACTCAGGTCTTCGAAAGCGATGGGAGAGACCAAGGCGATTTGAGGGGCGCTTTTTCCGTTGTATTGTTGGTTTTTAGTATGCGTGATCCAAGCCTCAAGTTCCTCTTTGAAGTTTTGAAGTTTTTCTTTTCCCTGGAAAGATTCATTAAAGCCAAAAAAACCGATGACAAAGTCTGCCCGGAGCCGGGAAAGCCATTGATCGGGTTTTTCCAAAAAACCTTCACTATTGGAATAGGTTGCGAATTCCTCCTGAAACTCTTCAGCGCCCGGAAAAGCCCAAGGATCATTGGAGGCTGATCGGGGACGAAATCCCGGTGTATCTCCAGGGTCACAGAGGTTGCGGATGAAAAGCGTGCTATCTGGATATCGCAAATGCATCTCGGTCTCAAAAAGCCCAAATTCCATCATTCGAGAACCCAGGTTATTCCCTACCAAGGCGATGCTGGAGTTGTTTCGAAGGGGCAAGGTGGGTTCGGATGAGCATGCGGTAAAAAAAAGGATATTCATCCCGAGACATACAGCCAAAAACCAGTTCTGGATTATTTTCATGAAGGAAAGATTATAGGGCATAAGTATAGGTAGATTCTAACCAATTTTCAATAAATGAGATATGGGGTAGTGTGGAATAGGGAATTGTTTTTATAGAAGTAAAGAGATGGGATTTAGCTGAAAAATATGGCAAATACAATCCTGTTGCGTCCTGTTTTTGAAGGCCGGAGAGGCCTGGGATAAGGGTGGGTGAAGCAGCTTGAAGATCAGGGCAAATGGCGGAGTGTCCTGCCGTGTCCTGTGTGTTAGGTCCTGATTTACTTTGGTTTATGCAGGATTCAGCAGGATAGGATTGAAGGGGTAAAAATCAAAATTCACTTTCATAATCTATCTCACATCAATAAACCCGACCTTATGAATAACCATTATCTATCCAAGGTAAGGATCCGTCTTTTGGGATTTTTACTCCTTTTTGTTTGTCTGAGTTTGCAGTCAATGGCACAGACTCAGACAGTTCGCGGAGTAGTTCTTTCTGAACCGGACAAACAGCCCGTTCCGGGTGCTTTGGTCTTAATCAAAGGCACCCAAAAAGGAACCGTCACCGATATTGACGGGTCTTATTCCTTAGAGGCCTCACCGGGAGAAATTCTTGTGGTCAGCTTTGTGGGCTATACGACCCAAGAGGTAGCGGTAGTAGCCGGACAAACTACAGTAAACATCAATTTACCCCTTTCCACCTCAGATTTATCCGAAGTGGTGGTAGTAGGCTACGGTAGCCAGATCAAAAAGGAAGTGACAGGAGCTATTCAATCCGTATCAGGCGAAACCCTCCGGGATATGCCTGTATCCACGGTAGCCCAAAAGCTTCAAGGAAGATTAGCGGGGGTTCAGATCAATCAGACTACCGGACAGCCCGGCCGGGGAATGCAGGTTAGGATTCGGGGCCAGCTTTCAGTCACCGGCGGAAGTGATCCCCTGTATGTGGTGGATGGTTTCCCCATTACAGGGGATATCAACGCAATCAACCCTGACGAAATAGAAGACATTACCGTCCTTAAGGATGCCGCATCCACCTCACTTTATGGATCGAGGGCTGCCAATGGGGTAGTCTTGATTACGACAAAGAAAGGAAAAGCAGGTCAGACCAATGTTAACCTCAATGTCTTTACCGGTTTTCAGAATGTACCGATGCAGGGTCGGTTGGAAATGATGAATGCAGAAGAATTCGCCCAGTTTAAAAAGGAATATTTTGAGGATGCGGGTCAGGCTGTGCCGGTTGAATTTCAGAATCCTGCTCAATACAGGAATGAAAACAACGATTGGTACGATGCACTACTGCAGACTGCTCCGATTTCTTCCTACAACCTGACTGTCACTTCCAATACAGACCGGATGAATACAGCAGTAGTTTTGGGTGTTTTTGACCAAACCGGAGTGGTGATCAATACGGATTTTCAGAGATTTTCCCTTCGGTTGAATACGGACTATAAGCTTTCGGACAAAGTCAATATCGGACTCAATGTAGCTCCCAACTATGTCTATGACAATACCCCGAGAACGGACGGAACCCGGGGAACAGGTATTCTTTTTAACGCACTCCATACCTGGCCGGTGATGCCCATTTATGACGAGGAGGGAGAACTTACCTTCTTCAATCGATTCCCCGGAAATACCGGAAACATCTTTGCGTATCCAAACTGGGTACGTTCTGCACAGGAAATTGTCAATGAAACCACCAGACTGAATGTTCTGGCCAACACCTATTTGGAGTGGAAGCCCATCAAGGGGCTCTCATTGAAGACCACCTTCAATACAGAGATCAATACTTCCCAGTTCTTTACCTTTAATCCTTCTACGGCAACTTCCGCCATCAATGTGGCCATCCCGACCGTGGCAGTATCCATCAGAGAAAATGCCAACAATCTCTCTTGGTTGAATGAAAATATCGCAACCTACCGGACTTCATTCAATGAGCACAATTTTGAGTTTTTGGCAGGGTTGGCTAATCAGCGTTTTCGAAGTGATTTCACCCGGATTCAAGCTGACACCTATGCAGATGACCGACTCCCAACCATACAGGGAGCCATTAATATCAATAGAGGGGGTACTCGAAATGATGTGCAGGAATGGGCACTCACCTCTGTATTCTCCAGATTTACCTACAACTATAAAGGGAAATACCTCTTTACTGCAGCAGTGAGAGGGGATGGCTCTTCCCGATTCGGATCAAACAACCGCTGGGGGGTGTTCCCTTCTACCTCTGCTGGATGGGTGCTCTCTGATGAGGACTTTCTGGCCAATAATCGCACCCTTTCCTTTGCGAAGTTAAGAGCAAGTTTTGGTGTCACTGGCAACAATAATATAGGCAACTTCACCCAGTATGCCTTGGTCAACAATACAGTGAATGTGGCCTTTGGAAATAATGTGATCCCCGGTGCTGCGGTGACCACCTTGGACAATCCCAATTTGGGTTGGGAGACCACGGCCCAGTTTGACATTGGGTTTGATCTGGGATTTTTGGATGATAGGATTTCCTTTACCTACGACTATTTTGTGAAAAATACCACCAACCTGCTTTATGCAGTACAGATCCCTCAGGAATCCGGATTCACCAATTTCAACGACAACATCGGTCAGATTCGTTTTTGGGGGCATGAATTCGCCATCAACGCCATTCCGACTACAGGAGCTCTGAGATGGACCATCAATGCCAATATTTTCTTCAACAGAAACGAGGTGATTGCCTTGGCTGATGGAATTGACCGGGTATTCGGGGATTACCATATTACCCAAGTGGGTCAACCATTTGCCCAGTTTTATGGCTTGAAAAAACTCGGTAATTATGCTAATGCTGAAGATTTGGCCAATTCTCCGATCATTCCCGGTAGGTCTACCGTCGGAAGTATCAAGCTGGCAGATATCAATGGTGATGGAGTCATCACGTTTGGAGGAAATAACGATGACAGAACCATCATTGGAAATCCTTTCCCTGATTTTGTCTACGGCATTACCAATAATCTGAACTGGAAAAACTGGGATTTCAGCATCATCGGTTCGGGTTCTCATGGCAATGAACTTTATATGCGGCACCTATTCTCTACGGCCAACCTTGACGGGGTATTCAATATGGTCCGAAGAGCAGGTGACCGTTTCCGATCTCCATCCAATCCCGGAGAGGGAATCTTTGGGACTACGGTAGGGGGTGGGGTGGTCACCGGAGTGGAACGGGACTGGCCAAACAGCAATTTTGTCTGGGATGCTTCTTTTTTCACCATTCGAAACATCACCATGGGTTACACCTTTACCAAACTTCCCAAGGCGATCAAATCAGCCCGAATCTATGCTTCTGCTCAGAATGTTTTTGTCTTTACCAGCTATTGGGGAGGATCCAATCCTGAGGTAAGTATGCAAAACAATGGCCAGGGAGACGGCGGAAATCTCAGCCCAGGGGTGGATTTGGCACCCTATCCTGTACCACGTACGATCACCTTCGGTGCCAATATCAATTTCTGATAAGGATCCTTGTATTTGATCAACCCACTAAAATGAAAAAGAAAATGAAAAAATATAATGTATTCCTTTTGTCCTTAGCCTTCCTGTTTAGCAGTTGCGAAGACTTCCTGACGGTGGTTCCCGAAACCTCCCTGAGTTCGGCCACCTTTTTCCAAACAGAAGCAGACTTTATCCAAGCGGTCAATGCGGCCTATGCTCCCCTACGTCCCTACTACAATGATCGGGCATGGCTTTTGGGAGAACTTCATTCGGACAATCTCTACTATGGGCGAAATATCCTGTTCGGAGCCACAGAAAATCATCAGAATCTGGCCGACTTTGCAGTACCCATTTCGGGAGGGACTACACCCAATGTCCATGTGCTCAATGCTTGGAGAAACCTGTATTTGACCATTGCACGGACTAACCAGGTTTTGGACAGGATAGATGCAGTGAATTTCAATGCAGACTCCAAAAACAATGTGAGAGGTCAGGCCCTCTTCTTGAGAGCGTTCTCCTATTTTCACCTTTCCCGCTATTTTGGGAAAGTTCCTTTGCACCTGAAGCCGGTGGCGACCCGAGATCAATCAGCCTTACCCCTTTCTGAAGAGTCGGAGGTTTTTGCTCAGATCATCGCTGACTTGACCGAGGCGGTTCCGCTTTTGCCCCAAAAGTCTCAGCAATTACCCGGAAGAGTTACTCAAGGTTCTGCAAGGACCTTATTGGGAGATGTATACATCTATCTGAAGCGTTGGGCTGAGGCAGAGCAGGTGCTGGCTCCGGTGATCTCCTCTGGTGAATACATGCTTATGCCTTCTTATGAAATGGCGTTTTCAGAAAGTGTGAACAATAAAAACAATGCTGAATCAGTATTTGAGGTTCAATTCAAAGAAGGTCCTGAAGGGCTTCAGGGCAATTTCATGTATCAGTTTATGCCCAGGCCGATTTCCATCGTAGAGCTGGCGCCAATCATGGGTACCATTAATCCCCAGGAGCTGGGTGGCGAAGGCCCTGCGGTACCTACTCCTGATTTGATTGCTGCCTATGAAGACGGAGATCTTAGGGAAGAAGTATCCATCGGGTATATCTTCCTATCTGCAAGCTTCCGTGATGATAAGGTCTATCCTTACATCAAGAAGTTTCAAAGCAATCATGTACAGCACAACAATCACGGGATGAATTGGCCAGTCTATCGCTACGCCGAAGTTTTGCTGCTGATGGCAGAAGCACAGAATGAGCAGGGCAAAAGCGGAGAGGCAGTGAGCTTGTTGAATCTGGTCAGACAAAGGGCAGGCTTGGGGGCTTCCACTGCCACCGGGCAGGCAGGTGTCCGAGAAGCGATTTTCAAAGAAAGGAGGGTGGAGCTTGCTTTTGAAAACAAACGCTGGTTTGATATCATGAGAACGGATCGAATTCAGGAAATCATAGTGCCTTATGGTCAGCGAATCATCGCCAATCCTTTGGATTACTACTATCCGCCGGTGCCCGGAGCAATTCCTCCGAGCAATGCGTTCACGGTATTGGATAAATTTTACCCTTATCCTTCACTGGAGGCTGACCTGACCCCACATTTCTAAGCTGGTTTTCTTCAATTCAGATAGCCCTGTATCCAATTCAAATTCCCGGGAATTATATTGGAACAGGGTTATTTTTTGGCAGATATAGCAGGACAGTGAACAAATTGATAAATAGTAAATAGCCTTTGTGAATGGCTCCTTTTTCTGTCAAAATATTCCCAATTTGAAAAATAGGCGATCACCTCATATGAAAGCAATAAATCCTTAACCTTATGTTTCTAAATCGATTAACCAAATCCTTTATCCTAATCTTGGGTGTTTCGGTTTTTCTTTTTTCCTGTGCCAAAAAAGAAGAATTTCAACGAAAACTCACCGGGAATCCTAAGATAGACAAGCTTAAACTCCCTGATGGGTTTGTAGCGGAGCTGCTTTACAGCCCCGGAGAGCATGACCAAGGCTCCTGGGTAGCCATGACTTTTGATGACAAGGGCCGAATGATCACCTCAGATCAATACGGATTCCTGTACAGGCTGGAGCTTCCACCGATTGGGTCGGATTCCACAGTTAAGCCTAAAGTAGAAAAGCTCATCGTGGGTAATGTCTCTGAGCCTCAAGTCGGGATGGGCTACGCTCAAGGCTTGCTTTACGCCTTCAACAGTCTCTATGTGATGGTCAATCACAATCCCAATGAGACGTTTAGTCAGCCCACAGGATTGTATCGAATCCAGGATTTGGATGGAGATGACCAATTTGAGACAATAACCCAAATCCGGGAACTCAAAGGACAGCAAGGAGAGCACGGCCCTCATAGTATGCGGGTTACCCCCGACGGAAAAGGCATTTATTTGATTGCAGGAAATCACGTGGACGTGCCGGAAATGAATTCCTATAGACTGCCGCCTGTTTGGCAGGAAGACAACCTATTTCCTCTGATCAAAGATCCACGCGGGCATGCCAATAATCGAATGGCTCCGGGTGGATGGATCGCTAGAATTAATCCTGAAGGAACTGATTGGGAGCTGATTGGAGCTGGATTTAGAAATGCTTTTGATTTCGATTACAATGAAGTGGGGGATATTTTCGCCTACGATGCAGATATGGAATGGGACTTTGGGATGCCTTGGTATCGCCCTACCCGGATCAACCATGTGACCAGCGGAGCAGAGTTTGGGTGGAGAACAGGCAATTCCAAATGGTCTCCCAACTATCCTGACAACCTGCCTGCTGTTTTGAATATCGGACAAGGTTCTCCCGTCAATGCCATGTTTGGCTACGATGCCAAGTTCCCAACCAAATACCGCAAGGCCCTTTATGCGTTTGATTGGAGTTTTGGGATGATTTACGCCATTCACCTTACTCCCAATGGAGCGACCTATGATGCTACAGCTGAGGAATTCATTTCCGGTTCTCCTCTTCCACTTACGGATGGAGCTATTGGACCTGATGGGGCGATGTATTTTGCCACTGGAGGAAGAAGGCTGGAATCAGATCTTTATCGGGTGTATTATACCGGGGAGTTGGATACCTACACGCCAATGACTGAAGCCGATCTTCCACAGGCAGCCAAGACTCGGAGAGAATTGGAGAAGTACCATGTATCCGGTGCTCCTGCTGATGGATTGGACAAGGCTTGGGCGGAGCTGGGAAATGCTGATCGCTATGTTCAGTATGCAGCACGCTTGGTATTGGAGCATCAGCCAGTCGCTTCATGGAAAGATAAAGCGATTGCTGAGACAGATCCGGCCAAAAAGATTCATGCGATTTTGGCTTTGGCCCATCATGCTTCCGACGCAGATGCCGCCGCTATGCTCAATAGCCTGATGCAGATTGATTACAAAGGGCTTTCTGCCAAAGACAAGCAGGACCTGCTGCGGACTATCGAGGTGATTCTCTATCGCTATGACAAAGGGGCCGAGCCTGTCAAGCAGCAACTGATTGCCTATTTGGATCCTAATTATCCTGCCAATGACAATATGCTGGATCGCTCCCTTTCGATCCTGATGGTTCATTTGGATGCGCCTTCAGCGGTAGAAAAGACCTTGGCTCTCCTCAAAAATGCCAAAGACGATCCCAACTACCAGAAGACCTTCACTGCCTCCTCGGATTTGATTTTCAGAAATCCTCAATACGGAATGGACATCGCCAATATGCTGGCTAATGTGCCACCTGCTCAGGCTACCTTCTATGCCACTGTTTTGGGTGGAGCGGATAAAGGCTGGACTGCAGGACAGCGGGAGGAGTATTTCGCCTGGGTGAAAAATGCCCTGACCAATTACAAAGGAGGTAGAAGCTACGTGGGCTTCTTGGATAGAGCAAGAAAAATGGCTCTGGCCTCCGTAGATCAGGCAGACTTTGAGAAGTATGATGAAATGTCAGGGGGTAAATTGCTTACTTCAAGTGGTAACGATATCGTGGAACCAGGCATCCAGCCAGAAGGCCCAGGCCGAAGATGGACCGTGGAGCAGGCCGAACCTTTGATGGCAGATCTGAGCGGACGGGATTTTGTCAGAGGAAAAGCCATGTATGCTGCGACCCTATGTCAGTCCTGTCATACCATGCAGGGGGAAGGAGGGGCGATCGGTCCTGACTTGACTCAGTTAGGCACCCGCTTTTCTCCAAAGGACATTCTGGTGGCGACCATCAATCCTTCCGAAACGATCTCTGACCAGTATCATGCTACTGTTTTGGAGCTGAAAGATGGGGGATCCATTGTGGGTAAGCTAAATGATGAAGATGGTCAAAACTATTACATCTCACAGAACCCTTTTGCTCCCAACGATATCAAAACCATCGCGAAAAGCTCGGTAGTGCTGAAGAAAAACGCAGAAGTATCGATCATGATGCCGGGTCTGATCAACCGTCTGAACGAGGAAGAACTCAAGGACCTGATGGCCTATCTGATCTCTTCCGGTAATCCCGACCATGAGGTATTTCAAAACAAAGCCACTGCACAAAAATGACCGGTTCTCTGACCTATAAATCTCTGATCCCTGCGGCCTTTCTGGCCATAGGGATCAGTCTGACCTTTACTGACTTCCTTTCCTTTGGGGAAAAAGAAACAACTCAAGCTGATTTTGTACCCATTTTCGATGGAAAAAGTCTGGAAGGCTGGGAGTTTGATCCAGCTTATTGGAAAGTGACAGATGGGGTCATTCATGGGGAGACTACTGCTGAAAATCCCCTCAAAGCCAATACGTTTATCATCTGGAAAGGCGGAGAGCTGGGTGATTTCGAACTGAAAATGGACTACTGGATTTCTGAAACAGGAAACTCAGGTGTGCAATACCGAAGTGACCGGTTTACTGAAGTGCCTTACGCCCTGAGAGGCTATCAGGCTGACATAGATGGAGGCAATCGCTACACAGGACAGAATTACGAGGAAAGGAAGCGAACTACTTTGGCCTATCGAGGTCAAAAAACCCGAATCACTTCTCAGCCGGATGATATCACCAATTTGAGAGACTATGTAGACAGAAATGCCTGGAAAGGCCTCAATCTGGTGGAAGATCTTGGAGATCGTGCAGAATTGGGCCAGCTGATCAAAGCAGGGGATTGGAACTCGATTCACATTGTAGCTCAAGGAAATGTGCTGAAACACTATGTCAATGGAACGCTGATGAGTGAGGTCCACGACGAAGATTCAAAAAACCGGATGCTGAAAGGCCTGATGGGCATGCAGATGCATGTAGGGCCTCCGATGACAGTAAAGTTTAGGAATATTCAGTTGAAGCAAATGTAATGAAAGGCCACAATGGCAGAAAGGCGCTAAACTGATTTAGCGCCTTTTTCTTTGTGCTATTTTTTATTCTCTTTTTGACCAATGGCAAAATTCTCTTTGCTCTTTTGGTTAACTTGAAGTCAGGCTGTTGTGCCTTACCCATATAGGGCAGGATAGTCTCAGAGTGGCTTTTTAATAGGTTACCTTTTCAATTCACTACCCAAAATGAACCTCGGAAATTCCCAAATCTGGAAAGATAAACTCTCCCATGTCCAGCAAATAGGCGGGATTGAAACCTCCATTTTGGACAATGGGGCTGCAAAAGGGGGTCGAATTGCCTGGGTCAATACCGGAACAGGACTCCGATACAAGCTGGTCATGGACCGGGGAATGGATATTTTGGATGCATTTTTTAATGAAAACAGTCTGACTTGGATTTCCCATGCCGGATTGACTGCTCCACAGCCTTTCTCCAATCAAGGAATTGACTGGCTTCGTACCTTCGGAGGAGGTTTGCTGACGACTTGTGGCTTGTCTAATGCCGGTCCACCCAATTCCGATGAAGGCGGTGCTCGTGGCTTGCACGGAAACTACTCCAATACACCGGCAGAGTTGATTTCAATCAAACAGCCCGATATCTTCTCCGGTGATTTGAGTTTTGAAATCGTTGCTAAAGTCAGGGAAACGACCACTTTCGGTCCCAGTCTCGAAATGCACCGAAGCATCTCAGGCACTCTCGGATCTGCGGAAATCCGGATCAAGGACACGGTGTCCAATCGTGGAAATGCTCCTAGTCCACATATGTTGCTTTACCATATCAATTGTGGTTGGCCTCTGATCGATGAGGGAACCAGGATCGTGTGGAAAGGGGAAAAAAAGTCAAAGCCAACCGATGCAAATAACACCGAATTCAATCGCCAATACGAGTTTACCCGTTGTGCCACTCCGATGGATGCGCATGCTGGATTTGGCGAAGATGTGGCTTTCATTGATCCCAAAGCCGACTCCCAAGATCAGGTGGTCTGCGGCTACGCCAATGATTCCTTGGGTTTGGCTCTTAAGATTACCTTTTCCAAAACCCAAATGCCTTGGTTGATCAACTGGCAGCATTGGGGAAAAAATGAGTACGTGACAGCTCTCGAACCTGCCACTCATCCTCCGATTGGACAGGCTGCAGCAAGAGAAAATGGCACTTTGATTCTGCTGGAGCCTGGAGACAGCCGAACTTATGATCTTCTTTTGGAGGTGCTGACTGGAGAAAAAGCGAAGGGATTTACGATTTAAGAATTACGATTTACGATTTACGACCTTTTCCTAGAATGGAAATCTTGAACCAAGAACTTCGAACCTTGCCCTTTCATAACGTCGAATATCGAAAGCTGAATACTGAACACTGAACAATAAAATGTAACTCAATAACCTAACAACCAATAAAATGAGTCTAGCCAAAAAGGCCCTTGAACAGGGCGAAGGAATACTGAGATTGACCCCAACCTGGGTACCGAGATCCTTTTGTGTACCCGGAAGAAGAATCAAACTGCATCCGGATGACTATTATGCCCTTGGCGGAAACCGGGGAGGAATCGATGAGCGATGGTTTGCTTCCACCACTTCTGCTCAAAATGGTCCTTTGACTTCTAAAAATGAAGGCTTAAGCCATGCGGCTTTTGAGGATGGAGGGAAAACTGAGCTCTTTCTTTTAAAGGATGCAATCGATGAATTGGGAGCAAAAATCATCGGATCCAGACTTTGGGATAAGTACAAGTCCTGGCCGATGTATTCCAAGTTTTTTGACAACATGGGCCCTTTGCCCCACCACATTCATCCTAGTGATGAATTTGGCGCATTGACCGGACAAAACGGGAAACCCGAGGCCTACTATTTTCCTCCTCAGGTCAATAACCATGGAGGAGACTTTCCATATACCTTTTTCGGCATTGCTCCGGGGACAACCAAAGACATCATTTTGGATTGTCTGAAAAACTTCAGTAAAGGGGACAACAAAATTACCAATTACTCGCAGGCTTTCAGATTACAGCCGGGTACGGGTTGGGATGTGCCTCCGGGAATGCTTCATGCGCCGGGTTCACTCTGTACCTATGAGCCGCAAAAGGCCTCCGATATCTTCGCCATGTACCAAAGTCTGGTGAACGAGGCGATCATTCCTGAGGAGTTGCTTTGGAACGCGACTCCAAAAAACCGTTGGGGTGATTATGAATTGCTGGTAGAAATGATTGATTGGGACCTGAATGTTAACCCCAACCTGATGGACAACCACTACATGGAGCCCAAGCCGGTCCATGCGGTGGAGGAAATGCATGCAGCCGGATACCATGAAAACTGGATTTGCTATCGGTCCCGTGACTACAGCGCCAAGGAACTGACCGTCTATCCGGGTCAAACAGTGGTGATCAAGGACAATGCGGCCTATGGATTTATCATGATGCAGGGCTATGGCAAAATGGGCGTTTGGGATATTGAGACTCCAGCTTTGATCCGCTTCGGCCAATTGACTCATGATGAATACTTCGTGTCTGAAGATGCTGCCAAAGCCGGAGTAAAAATCACCAATTTGTCCAAAACCGACCCGATCGTCATGCTTAAACATTTCGGTCCGGATAACCCTGATCTTGTTGTATTGTAAGTCTTTATTTATAAAAACATTGCTTCTAGCTATTATGAGAGGCAATTTTCAAATTTTCCAATCTTTCAATTTTCAAATCCCAAATAACCATGAACAACTTTCCTAAACTCCACAACGCCACTTGGCCGGGATTGGTAGGCAAGGGCCCTGATTCCGAGCCGGTGATTCCCTTTGATTCTCTATTAGAAATGACTGCCGCCGCGGAAGTAAACGGGGTGAAGTTTGACGGGATCGATGTAGGGCTTTTGGAACCCCATTTTGATCTCAACAATCCCGACGAACCCAAGAAGCTAGCAGATAAAGTGGCTAAGTATAATTTGAATGTAGGTTCTCTGGTAGCTCCTATTTGGGCTGGCTCGGCCATGGGTACTACAGATCAGCGAAAAACATTTGTTGAGATGGTCCGCAAGTCCTGTGAATTTGGACAAAAACTAAAAGAGCTGGGCGTAAGGCATTATGGCATAGTTCGGATCGACTCTGCTGCAGGGGTTTCCGATTGGGCAAAAGATCCGGTGGGAAATACCAAACTGATTGCGGAGACATTCCGCGAGGCCTGTGACGTAGCGGCTGGATTTGGAGAGAGACTGGCTGCTGAGGGTGAAATCTGCTGGGGTGCCATGCACAGTTGGAAGCATATGGTGGAGCTATTGGAGATGGTAGACCGACCGAATATTGGATTCCAGGCAGACATGTCGCATACCTTCCTATACACCATGGGATACAATGCGCCAGAGCATAGGATCCTTCCTGCCAATGCGGATATTAAGGATAGGGATGCGGTCAAAGCCGCCTTGAAAGTGGTGACAGATACACTTCGTCCTTGGACGATCGATTTCCATGTCGCCCAAAACGATGGCTCCGTTTTTGGTTCGGGCTCCCATGACAAGACTGGGCGTCACTGCCAAGCCACAGATCCTAATGGAGTTCTGGATATCGCTCACGATGCGGGATACTGGCTTCGGGATGAAAACGGAAATCTGACCAAAGCATTCCAGCATATCTGCTGGGATGGATGCATGTTCCCAAATTCAGTGATGGAAAAACAGCAAACCTGGAATGATATCCTTGCGGCCATGGTCAAAGTGCGAGAAGCACATGGATGGTAAGGCTGTGAGGATTTACGAAGGCAGATTTACGATTTGCGAGATCAAATTAAAGTTGAGCAGTAATTGAATTCCTCTGACTTAAACCATTGTAAATCTCTTTTCTGAGTAAGAATGTTTGTTTCATCACCAATCTTCAAATCTTTCAATTTTCCAATCTTTAAATCATTCAATCATGAGCAATAAAAAACAAATCCGAGTAGGCCTGATCGGTACAGGACTGATGGGCCGCATCCATACCAATGGCTACAAGAGATTAGCCGACTTTTTCCCGGAATACGAATATGTACCCGTCCTTCAGGCCTGTTGCTCGAGAAGAGAGGCCAATGCCAAGGCTTTTATGGAGCGTTGGGGCTATGCTTCCTATGAGACCGACTGGAGAAAAATCATCGAGCGGGACGATATCGATGCGGTAGACATCTGTACCCCCAATGATACCCATGCCGAAATCGCCATCGCCGCCGCTAAAGCAGGAAAAATGATCCTTTGCGAGAAGCCCTTAGCCCGAACGGTAGCTGAGGCTGAAGGCATGGTCAAAGCGGTGGAAGAGGCAGGTGTACAAAATACCGTTTGGTACAACTACCGAAGAATTCCTGCGGTGACGCTTGCCAAAAATATCGTAGCCTCCGGCAAACTGGGTAAGATTTTCCATTATCGGGCCAACTTCCTTCAGGACTGGACCATCAATCCTGATCTGCCCCAAGGAGGAGATGCCCTTTGGAGATTGGATGTGGATGCTGCTGGTTCTGGAGTGACGGGTGACTTGCTTGCACACTGCATCGATACAGCGATGTGGATCAATGGGGGAATCAAAGATGTATCTGCCGTGACGGAGACTTTTGTCAAAGAGCGGGTTCATCAAGGGACTGGACAAGTGCAAAAAGTCGGAATTGACGATGCCTGTATTTTCCATTGCCATTTTGACAACGGCTCCTTGGGGCTTTTCGAAGCCACTCGTTATGCACGTGGTCATAAAGCGCTTTATACCTTGGAAATCAACGGGGAGCATGCTTCCATCCGTTGGGATTTGCATGACATGAACCGATTAGAATACTTTGATCACAGCGACGAAGGAAAAGTTCGGGGCTGGAGGTCCATTCACATCACGGATGGAGATCACCCCTACATGCATCGCTGGTGGATTCCTGGGACTTCCATTGGCTACGAGCATTCCTTTATCCATCAGGTGGCGGACTTTTTCTACAGCCTTCAGTCTGGAGAGCCTTGTCATCCGACCTTTAGAGATGCTTTTGAAACTCAGAAAGTCTGCGAAGCCGTATTGGACTCTGCTCGTGATCGGGCTTGGAAAGACACCGGGGTAGATTGGGTGGAGAAAGTGTGAAAGGATGAAGGCTGAATTTTAAAATCTGAAAGGGCTCAAACTGAAAAGTTTGGGCTCTTTTTATTCAAGGAAATTGGGTTGATTCGGAAAATTTGAATTCCAGCTTCCTTTCGGCTAACTTGGAATCAACCAAATAAATTATTCAACATGAGAAAATATGGTTTCTTGTATCTAGCCTTGGTAGTGGCTTTATTCTCCTGCCAATCCCAAACTCAAACTGATGAAATTCAGGGTGAATCTACTGAGCTAGCTCTTGAGGATGAAGTGCAGATGATCCCAATTCAAACCCCAAAAGGAGAATTCAAGGTTTTTACCAAGAAAGTTGGAGACAATCCTACAATGAAGGTCTTGCTTCTTCATGGTGGTCCAGGGATGTCGCATTTGCAGTACGCCAATTTCAAGGATTATTTTCCTCAGGAAGGAATTGAGTTTATTTGGTACGATCAGCTGGGTTCTGCTCATTCGGATCAGCCGGAGGATTCCACCCTTTGGACGATTGAGCGATTTGTGGATGAAGTGGAGCAGGTACGTAAAGCTCTGGGGCTTAACAAGGACAACTTTTACCTGCTTGGTCAGTCTTGGGGAGGAATGCTATCGATGGAGTATGCATTTAAGCATCAGGACAAGCTCAAAGGACTGATTATTTGCAATATGATGGCCAGCCTGGATGAGTATGAAAAATATGCCAAAGAAGTCCTCGGACCTCAAATGCCTCCCGCGGTTTTTGCGGAACTGATGGAAATTGAAAAGAATATGGACTTTGAAAATCCCCGCTATATGGAGTTGCTGATGGAGCATCATTATCCTCTGCATGTACTTCGCATGCCTATAGATCAGTGGCCGGCAGAAATCAATCAGGCTCTTGAGCAAGTCAATCCCAATGTATATGTCTACATGCAAGGGTACAGCGAATTTGGCATTACTCCGGGAGCGAGCTTGGAAGGATGGGATGTGAAGGATCAACTGAAAAACATCACTGTTCCTACCTTGGTGGTTGGAGCTTCTCATGATACCATGGATCCAAAGCATATGGAATGGATGTCCACCCAAGTAGGCAATGGCCGATTTTTACTTTGCCCCAACGGAAGTCATTTGAGTCAATACGACGATCCGGAGCACTTTTTCCCCGGTGTGATCCAGTTTATCAAGGATGTGGATTCGGGAAATTTTGGAAAATAAGTCTTCCACCCTCCAAGTGTTTTAACCCCTTGGAGGGCTTGTTTTTCCATTTATTCATTTGAAAAAGTGTTGGGTTTTACATTTTTTCATTTGAAAAAGTGTGATATCTAACATTTATTCGTTTGAAAAAATGTAAATTACTCCGTTCTTTGCGCTTTAAATCAGGAAAATGGAACGGGAACTTTTACACAAGCTACTGACTTGGAAGGATACTGTGGGAAGAAAACCACTCATCATCCGAGGCGCTAGACAGGTGGGTAAAACTTGGCTGATGAATGAGTTTGGCTCCACTTACTTTTCAGATTTGGTCTACATCAACTTTGAGACGAATCGTACAGCTCAGCTTTTGTTTGAACAGGGATTAGATTTGGCCCGAATTATTCAGGGTTTGGAGATTCAACTTGGAAAATCTATCGATGCCAAAAACTGCTTGTTGATATTTGATGAGATTCAAGAATGTCCGGATGCGTTGACCTCATTGAAGTATTTTCAGGAGCAGTTGACTGATTATTACATCATTGCAGCGGGTTCTTTGCTCGGCGTAGCCTTACACCAAAACACTTCATTTCCGGTTGGAAAAGTTGAGTTCCTGGATCTCTATCCTCTTTCTTTTTCCGAGTTTTTGGAAGCAATAGGTGAAAAATCCTTAGCAAACCTGATTTCCAATTTGGATTGGAGTCTTTTGTCTCCATTTCGTGAAAAGCTGATTTATCACCTTAGGACTTACTATTTCATCGGAGGAATGCCTGAGGCAGTAAAAACCTATGCCGAAAAGCAGGATTTTTTTGAAGTGAGGGTTATTCAGAAGCGTATTTTGGAGGCATATGAACAGGATTTTTCCAAACATGCTCCAGCGGAAGTGGTTCCCAGGATTCGGATGATTTGGAATTCAATTCCTAGTCAGTTGGCTAAGGAAAATAAGAAGTTCATTTTTGGTCAGCTACGGCAGGGTGCCCGTGCTAAAGAATTTGAACTGGCTATGGAATGGCTTCGTGACTGTGGATTGATTCATAAAATTTCCAGAGTGAGCAAGCCCGGAATGCCCTTAAAAGCGTATGAGGATTTTTCATCTTTCAAGGTTTACTTATTGGATGTAGGGATTTTGGGAGCCATGGTGGATTTGGATGCCCGGACCATTTTGGAAGGGAATCGACTTTTTACGGAATTCAAGGGCTCGCTGACCGAACAATTTGTCCTACAGGAATTAATCACCGCGGGACATACCCTGTATTATTGGTCAGCAGAGCGGGGTGTGGCTGAACTCGATTTTATTCTTCAGGATCAAGGGACAGTGGTTCCTTTGGAGGTGAAGGCAGAAGAAAATTTAAAAGCCAAAAGCCTGAAGGTAGTGGCAGAAAATTTTCCGGATACTTTTCCTGTAAGAACATCAATGTCTGATTTCAGGCAGGAGTCTTGGATGACTAATTTCCCGCTGTATGCTGTTTCTTATTTGGCCAAGTACCTCGATTTGGAAAGACCTAAATCCTAAAGAAAATCCCCTTTCTGTACAGAAAATAGCATAGTCCCCACATGGCTGCCAAAGCTCCAAAGGAAGCGATCAGGAATAGCCCGTGTTCTCCAAATCCCATCCAGCCAAAGACTCCGCCGGTGAAAATCCCAACTGTCTTATTCATCCATCTTCCCAGCGTCTCGGCAAAAAGGTAAATGAAAATCGAGTTCATCCCCACGATCAAAAACGGGAAAATCCCTTTTCTACGATTCTTCACATCCACCCACCAGAAGAAAAATGCCAAGGCCACCAAGGCCCATCCCCCAGAGGCAAATATAAAGGAAACCGTGCTGATTCGTTTGATGATGGGTGTGATGCCCGAGATGTCCAGTCCGTACCCAATGATCAAGCCGACTAATCCTGCTAGTAAAAACACCCTGATTTTATCCTGACTTGCTTTTGAGGAAAGGAGAAGATTCCCACAAATCGCTCCCCAAATTGTATGGGCAGCCGTCGGAATGGCATTGATGGCTACCCAACCGCCTTTGTTGATCTTTCCCATGAGGAGTTGGTCGGTATAGTTGCCAAAGTTAGTGCCGTGCTCAAAAGGAACCTCGGGATTATAGGCCCGGTAGAGAAATTCGGTCAAAGCCAAAAGTCCCAAGGAAACCCCAAGCTGTACTTTCCAGCCTTTGCTCAGCAGGAAGTAAGTGACCAAAATGGTAAAGGAAAGCTGGGTTAACACATTCCAGAGTTCGAATACCATCTTCCCCGAATAGACACAATGGAGACCTGTTCCAAATAGGAACAAAATCAAACAGCGCTTCAAAATATGCAGGGTAACTTTGCTACGGTCTTCCGAAAGAGCCAGTCTTTTATTCAGGGAAAAAGGCATCGCCACACCCACGATAAACATGAAAAAGGGCTGGATCAAATCCCAAAATCTTAGCCCATTCCACTCATGATGGGTGAATTGGAGGAAAAGCGGATGAAGTGATTGCCCCTCCGGAAAAAGCTCCAGCAAGGCCTCATAAACCAAAGCCGCTTCTGCCACCAATAAATACATGGTCAATCCGCGGTAGACATCCAATGAAACCAATCTTTGGGTAGGAAGTGGGGTTGAAGCCATTGAAGGAGGAATAAGGGTCTTTTGAATTTAGAAAATTGCAAACAACTCCATACTAATTCTTTGAGAAATCTAAGGGAAGTCAGCTGCCAATCAGCTGGAAAACCGCAATAAAATGCGCTGCAGTACCTCCTAAAACAAAAACATGCCAAATGGCATGAAAAAACATCCGCTCACTTTTCACATAAAAAAATACCCCGATCGTATAGCTCAGGCCCCCAAGTCCAATCCAGAAAAGTGTTTCGAAGCTCAATTTTTCCAGTAAATCATTGAAAAAGAAAACAGCCAGCCACCCCATAGTCAAGTAGAGGACTACAGAAAGGGTTTTGAATTTTCCGGTAAAAAAGATCTTAAAGAAAGTACCGACCAAAACGGAGCCCCAAATGATTGAAAGAAAAAGAATGGCTTTGTCGGTTTGGAGGATGGCCAAAACCATGGGAGTGTATGAACCAGCGATCAGGCAATAAATCGACACATGGTCCATCACCTGCAATCGGGATTTTTTGACGGGATTCTTGGCGGCATGGTAAGCAGTGGAAAACCCATAGACCATCACCACTCCAATGCTGAAGGCCAGGGTTCCAATTAGTGTTTTTCCGTCTTGGGGCTGATTGAAAAGAATAATTATCCCAGCGATTCCCAAGATAAGCCCCAAGGCATGGGTTAAAGTATTTGCCTTTTCCTCGGATGGGGTTTGCAGTCTTTTCTCAGGTTTAGACTTCACTGATCCAAGTTGAGAGTTTTACCTATCGGCTTATCATTTCTACTCCACTCACTCCAGGAACCCACATACAGCTTGGGAATACCAAGCCCCGCATGCTCTAAAGCCAAAAGAGTATGGCAGGCAGACACTCCTGACCCGCAGTGTACGATGATATGGTCATTGGGTATTTCTTCAACAATTGGGAGATACTTTTCTCTCAGTTCCTCTGAGGACAGAAAATTCCCTTCCGAATCCATGTTTTCAGTTAAGGGGACATTGACTGCTCCAGGGATATGTCCTGCTACCAAGTCGATCGGCTCAAAATCTCCCCGATATCGCTCCTCACTTCGCACATCAATGATCAAGTGGTCCTTTTCCCAAGCTTTTGACTGAACCTCCTCCATGGTTGCGATCATCAGCTTCCATTCTTTTCCCGGATAGGGAGTTCCATTCATCCGGTGGAAGGGTTGGGTGCTTACTGGAAATCCGGCTTTGAGGGCCGCTTGCATTCCTCCTTCCAGCACTTGAACTTTTTCATGCCCCAAAGCCCTCAGCATCCACCACATCCGGGCTGATGCATTGGCCCCTTTTTGATCGTCATAGATGACTACTTGACTGTTTGGATTGATTCCTAAATCTCCTAAAACCCTACAAAAGTCCTCCACCTTGGGCAAAGGATGCCTGCCACCCAAGGCCAAGTCTTCCTTGATATCTGCCAATTCTTTGTCGGGGTCAATAAACTTGGCTTTTCTGAGATGGCCGTTTTCAAAAGTTTGTCTTGGAGAAGCACTGTATCGGGCATCTACCAATACCAAGTCAGGTTGGTCTACAATCTTCAAAAGAGCTTGGGCTGAAATAAGCGGACTGGTCATTTGTCGGTCTGAATTGAAAATTGAATTTAAGGAATTCGGAAAAGTGGACTCATAAAAAAATCCTGCTTTTTTCGAAAAGCAGGATTCTTTTAAATTCTATCGGTTAAAATCAAAATTGGGATTTGAATTGCTCCATTTTCTGATCGACTTGGGTGTCAACCGGGAAAGTCACTTTCACCCCTTCCCAAGCCATGGTAATATGGGCGATTTTATTATCATGAGCGGAGATGTGGTACTGAAGTCTTTCGGTATTTCCACCTCTCTCGGTAGTAGCCTTGAAGGATACAGCATCATCTTTAGCTACTGCTTCTTCATCGATTTTGCCATCTTTCATGTAAGCAAAAACAGAAGCTGCTTTGCTGTTTAGGTGCACAGTCCAGTCTCCGGATTCAGTTGGAGTCATGAAAATGGAGTATTTTCCGGCTCTGAGATTTTTACCTCCCACATTCACTCCTGTACTGAATTCGATGATGGTTTGTGCATTGGCGCCGGCTCTCCAGGTCACCCCGTATTTTTCGATTTCTCCGAAAATTTTTCTCCCTTTCACAGCAGGTGAAGAATAATCAATGCTGATTTTGGTAAAGCCTACCACTTGGGAAACAGCTGCCGCAGGGCTCAGTGCGGGCTGCTGAAGCTGGGCCATCGCTGCAAAAGTAGAGCTGATGAATAGGGCAAAAGCAAGAAGAAATAGTTTTTGTTTTTTCATTTGAGTTTGGGTTTTGTTTTTCTGCTAACCTCTAAAATTAAAGGATGTTTTGGAATGGAAGGTGAAGAAGTTGATCAAGTGGAGAAATTTAATGCTTAGTCAAAGTTTTTGACCAATGCCTCTTCTACCGAATAAATCATTCCTCCACAGGCAATCCCTACCCAAAAGAGGCCGCAAAAGAGGCCCGATTTTCCTGAAAGTGGGATTATAAGAGCGACTATCCCCAGAACTAGGCTGACTTTTCCCCAAGAGATCATCTGAACGGCTCCTTTTTTTGGGCAAAATCCCAAGCTTGCTGACTCCTCATCGAGCGAGCAGATCTGTACCCATTTAGGCCATTAATCTCCTCGGGGGGAAATTTTTTTGTCATTTGGCCCACCAGAATAAAAATCACGACTGTAGCCACTGGAATCCAGACCAAACTGCTGGTAAAGTAAATCTCCATGAAAAGTAATTGAAGATTATAATCTTAGGACCATCACCACTCGTCTGTTTTTTGCTTTTCCTTCCTCACTGAGATTACTGGCTATCGGGCTGAGTTCTCCCACCCCTTCAGGGGTAATCTGACCCTCGCTGACTCCATGATTTTGGATCAAAGATTGAGTGGCGGCCTCGGCTCGTTTTTTGGAAAGGGATAGATTGTGCGCAGCGGTTCCGGTATTGTCTGTATGTCCTACCAAATAGACTTTGACTTGCGGGTATGCACGAAGGTAGATGGCGATTTCTTTCAAGGTTTCCTCGGATTCCGGCTTGAGGGTGGCTTGGTCCGTATCAAACAAAATCCCGTAAAAAGCAACTTGACCATTTTCAGTCATGGCTTTTTGGATTTCTTTGGCAGTCCAGGTGACGTACTGCTTCATGGCCTCTTCCCGAACGACCGTGACTTGGTAATCCCCACTCCCGTCCGAATTGACTTCCATCCAATATTTATCACCGGATCTCTCAAAAAAGAAATAGGCTGCACTTCCTGAATAGAGGAGCTGGCCCCCAAGTTTTTCAACAGCATTTTGATAGTTTTTAAAAATCATCGCCTTAGCGGGCCGTTCGTCCCAGTTTCCTTTCCAACGGTATTGAGTGACAATTTTTTGTCCCTCCTTGGTCTCTGGATTCCTGTTCCCTTGGGCATCTTGGGTGTAGATCGTAAACGAATCAAATTCCCGGTCTTCACATCCGACCAGCTCATGGTTAGGCAAGGGTGAAAAACTTTCTTTTTCTGCGCAGGGAAGTGAGTTTTGTCCGAAGACAAAGAAGGCTCCATAATTCAGGGCGTAAAGGGTAAACAGAAGTTTTTTCATGTCAAAAAAGGGGAAGTTTATGTTTAGGAAAATTTCAGGCCGATCCCAAAAAAGTCCATGGGATCGGCCTGTAATTCTATCAAAGAAAATTTCTTTCAGGATTTATTCTTTAAGAATTGTCTGGATAAAGGCCACACTTTGAGGAATCTGCTCGACAGAGCGTGAGCTTTCGTCCTCGATCACCAAAAAGGCCGTTCCCTGCTTTTTCGCCTCGCGAATGAGACCTGCTATATCAATGTCCCCAGTACCCAAGACTACATTTGTTTCCACGTCTCCGTGGCCGTCAGTAGACCCAGGAGTGCCTTTTTTGCGGTCTTTAAGGTGTAGCTGAGGGAATTTACCCGGATAAGCCTGCATGATTGCCAAAGGATCTCCTCCTCCCATTTTCACCCAATACACATCCATATTGAACTGGTAATGCTTGGCATTTTCCAGAAGGTAATCCATAGGCACTCCCTGTCCAGCATCCACAAATTCATAGCCGTGAGGATGGTAAGTTAAGGTGACTCCCTCATTGGCAAACATCTCTCCTGCTTTGTTAAACAAATCCACGGCCTCTTTGGTCATTTCCATACTTATTGGGCCATCAGGATGGGGAATCCAATAGCAGGTGGCAAACTTTGCCCCATATTTCTTGGCTTCGGCAAGGATGTCTTGAGGGTCGGTTTTGAGCTTGTTGTAATCTGCCCCGACTCCTACTACCCTGAGGTCATTGTCCGCCAGTAATTTTTGGTACTCGGTATCAGACATTCCGTAGCCTCCACCTCCTTCCAGTGCGGAAATACCCCATTCTGCTATCATTTGATGATATTTTACTGGGTTTACTTTCATTTCATTTCTTAGAGAGTAAAGTTGAAGTGCTATTTCTTGGGCATTTAGGCCTATCGAACTAATCATAAATAACAAAAGGCTTAGAATTTTAAATTTCATAGCATGTGGTGTTTAGGTAGCTCTAATCTAGGAAAAACCAATTTATCCTGCAGGATTCCTTTCCCATTTCCATCAATTTTTCTTTAAATTCAAAGAATTACCTACACTTATGAATTCCCGAAGAAGATTTATCCAAAATACCTCCCTCGCAGGACTTGCTATGACTATTCCACCCAATTTCTCCCTTTTTGCAGCCCAAGATCAAATACTGGGTCACGGCGATTTCAAATACAAAATCGACCCATCTTGGGGAAATCTGGACCCGGATAAATATCCTGTGGTCAACTGCCATGAAATGGTGATGGACCGGAAAGGCAGATTGATCCTGCTTACTGATGAAGTCAAAAACAATGTCCTGATCTATGACCAAGCCGGTAAACTGCTGGATTCTTGGACCTTGGGCTTGGACCGTGCCCACGGCCTTTCCCTGATAGATGAAGGAGATGCAGAATACCTGTGGGTAGTAGACAATGGTGGCCGGGTGGTCAAAACTACCCTTGATGGCGTAGTAGTATCAGAAGTGATTTCACCGATTCAGGAGGGGGTTTATGAAGAAAAAATGCGATGGGTGCCTACCGAAACTGCCATTGGGCCCAATGGAGATTTGTATATCGCTGATGGGTATGGCTCCCAGTACTTTTTGCAGTACGATCAAAACGGGAAGTTCATTCGGAAATTCGGTGGACCGGGACAGGGTGATGCCCAGTTCAGTACGGCACATGGAATTGCCGTTGATACCAGAGGAGGAAAGGAACCTACCTTGCTCTGTACTTCCCGAGGCCACAACTCTTTCAAGCGATTTACGCTGGATGGGAAATACATCGAAACCATTTTTCTCCCCGGAGCTTTCGTATGCCGACCGGTCATCCATGGAGAAAATCTCTATGCAGGCGTCTGCTGGTCGCGATTGAGGTATTTGGAACAGACCGACAATTCCGGCTTTGTAACTATTCTGGACCAAAATAACCAAGTAGTCTCCAATCCAGGGGGGACAGCACCGGAATATCGCAATGGAGAATTGCAGCTGATGGTGCAGAAAGAGCCTGTATTCAAGCACTGCCACGATGTGTGCATCGATCAGGATGAGAATATCTACGTCTGCCAATGGAATGCCGGGAAGACCTATCCAGTCAAATTGACCAGAGTGTGAGAGGCTGGGCCACTGAGTAAGAGGAACGAAGCCGGAAGCTCATCAATTAATCCCCATGCCCTATCTAATTCCCAATAAATCAATAACACCTAATCAATCCCCTCACGATGAAATCAGTCACTGTAGGATGGTTTGAAATTCCGGTTCAGGACATGGATCGGGCCATCCAATTTTATGAAGCAGTATTTGAGTGCAAGCTCAATAAGCAAGTCATGGGTGATTTGCAGATGGCTTGGTTTCCCTGGGATGAAAGTCAAGGAGGAGCAGGAGGGAGTTTGGTATATCACAAAGATTTTTATCACTCCAGCAGGGAGGCAGGTCCTTTGGTTTATTTTTCCTGTGAAGACTGTGCTGTGGAACTGGAAAAAGTGAAGAAAGCCGGTGGTGAGGTGATGATTCCAAAAAGACAGATTACCCCGGAAATAGGGTTTATGGGTGTGTTTTTCGATTCGGAAGGAAATCGGATTGCCCTTCATTCTAATCTTTGAGTCCAATTTCTTCCCAGTTTCTTGATAGAAAAGAAAAAACGAACTTACTGAGATGTATGAAGTTCACCAAATAGTTTTAGTTTTGGTCTTCACAAATCCGTGATTTTGAGCTATGAATTTTTTCAGATCAGTAGATCAGGCGGGTAATCTGCACCAGTTACAGAACCGGATATCGGAAATATTCGCATTTCTGGCAGGTTTTCTCATGCTTTTTTTGGGGATTTCGGATTATTTTTTGGGATTGAGTCAATTCATCGTTACGGTCAAGGTAGTTTTGGCATTTCCTTTTTTGATCGGCTATGGGATGATGAGGAAGTGGGGATATCATCCTGCCATCATGCATGCCTTGGTCCTGATAGGATACCTGACCATTACACTGAATTATTTCCACAATGAAGGGTACAAAGGCCCCTCTATGTATGCTTTTTTCATCTTTGTGGTAGTGACCGCTATTCTTTTTGAAGGTTGGCAGAAGGTGTTTTGGTTGCTTTTTGGCTTTGGTACGATAAGTTTCCTCTTTTATGGAGAAATCAGCGGACAATTCACAGTGGTGCCTCATTACCAAAACCTTGAAAATTTATTTTGGGATCATTGGATCACTCTTCTATGGACTGGGCTCTTTTCTTTTTTGGGGATTCACCTCTTTATCAAAAATTACCACACCCAAAATAAATGGATGAATGAAGTCCAAGCTGAAAAAATCAAAGCTTTGGAAAAACTTGAGGAACTCAACACGAAGAAAAACCAGCTTCTTGCTCTCCTTTCTCATGATTTGAAAAACCCGGTTGGAACGCTAAGTACCACCTTGGAATTGGTGGATCGAGGGGTGTTTGACAAAGAGGATTTGGAAACCATCCTTAACGACCTGAAAGGCCAAAGCTTTCATCTCAGTAAGGTGTTGAACAATACCCTCAATTGGGTCCTGACGGAAATGGAAGAAGGTGAGGTAACCCTGGAAAAGGTAAGCGTTTTTGCACTCACCAAAGAAATCGGGAGTACGATGGAAGTTCAAGCCTTGAGAAAAAACCAACATCTGATGTACCATTTTTCCGGAGATGACCAAATTTTGGATTTGGAGGTCAATGAGATCAAAATTATCCTAAAGAATCTCTTGGACAATGCAATCAAGTTTTCCCCACTCGGAGCGAATATTGAGATTAAGCTGTTCATTCGACCTACTGAGATTCGGTGGGAGGTGAAGAATGAAGGCCAAGTTATCCCGGAAGAGGTCTCACATGAATTGTTTGAGTTTAAAGTGAAGAGTTCCCGTGGCACACAACTCGAAAAAGGAACGGGCTTAGGGCTTCCTTTGTGTAAAAAAATCGCTGATAAGCTGGAAATGACCTTGGGCTTCGAGAGCGCTTCTAGTCAGGCAAATGTATTTTTTCTTTGTAAAAAAAGGCAGGCAAGTGACGGCTTAAACCAAGACCACTCGGAGGCTTTTAGCTCCATGGGCTCCGATAACGAGTGATTGCTCGATATCTGCGGTTTTAGAAGGTCCCGCTATAAAGAGTCCAAATCCAGCATGGTCTTTTCCTATTTTTTGATAAGCCTGATGCATGTTTTCTACCAAATGTCCTTTTGGCACAATCAAGACTAAGTGCTCCGTGATAAATGGCATAGCCCGATGAGGCAATTGGTTGTCATCCAGCCAAATGGCTCCGTTTTCAGCTACTCCAAATTGTCCCTCTAAAATGGCCAATTCCAGATTTTCTAGGTCGTGAGGATCTTTTGGCAGGGTGACCGTAGAGTAGCTTTTATATTCCGGGATAGCTGAAAAAACCCGATTCATTCCCGAGCTCTTTAGCCAAAATTCAAATGCTGAAGAATCCATCACTTCCGCCTTGTTTCCTATCAAAGAGGTGGTGAAATCCTTAACCAAATCGCTTTTTATTCCAAAACTCGGCACATCTGGCAAAGGCTTCAGATCACGGTGAATTCCGCGGATTGAGTTCAATATAGCTTCTCTGCTGCTCATGACCTGTTTCTTTTGTACCACTCTTTGAATGACAGCTCGGGTGTTTCGGGTAGATTTCGTCCTTTTCCCCAGCTGTTGATCGGATGATAAATCAGGGATTTGGGCAAGTTTTTCAAGGCGGATCTCATCAGACTTCCTGAAATTTTATACGCCAGAGGACTTTTGAATATTCCACTGGCCACCTTCATGGACAGGCTTTTTCCTAATTCTCCATGGGTTTTGGTGATCTCCTGTCTCCATTCGTAAAGCTGCTCGTGAATGTTGATTTTGACTGGACACACATCTGAGCAGCTCCCGCAAAGGGTGGAGGCAAAGGGGAGGGTGCTGTGTTTTTTCATATCCAATCCGGGCGAAAGGATCGATCCTATCGGTCCGGGAACAGTGCTTCCGTAGCTATAGCCCCCACTTCTTCTGTAAATTGGGCAAGTATTCATGCAAGCACCGCAACGGATGCATTTAAGTGAGTTGCGAAACTTCTCCCGGGCCAGTTGGGCCGTACGTCCATTGTCGACCAGGATGACATGGATTTCTTTACCTGGAGAAGGGCTTCTAAAATGGGAATTGTAATTGGTGACGGGCTGCCCTGTCGCAGATCGGGCCAAAAGTCTTAAAAAGACCCCTAAATCCGACCTTCTTGGAATTAGCTTTTCGATCCCCATGCATGCAATATGCACATGCGCCAGATGTACCCCCATGTCTGCATTTCCTTCGTTGGTGCAGACGACAAACTCACCGGTTTCGGCTACTCCAAAATTGACTCCGGTGATGGCCACTCTGGCCTGAAGAAATTTTTCCCGAAGGTGAATCCTCGCTGCTTGAGTAAGGTAAGTAGGATCTTCGTTGCCTTTTTCTGTGTGGAGCTTCTCGTGGAAAAGTTCTGAAATCTCTCCCTTTTTCAAGTGAATTGCCGGAAGCACGATATGGCTAGGAGGCTGATGCAAAAACTGAACAATCCGCTCTCCCAAATCTGTATCGACCACTTCCACTCCGTTTTTTTCCAAATAGGGGTTGAGGTGGCATTCCTCCGTCAGAATGGATTTACTCTTGACAATGGCTTTACAGTCCTTTTTTTGCAAAATCCCCAAAACAATCCGATTATGCTCTTCTGCATCCTTGGCCCAATGGACTTGGATCCCATTTTTCAAAGCGTTTTTTTCAAACTCTTCCAAGTAAAAATCCAATCGGGACAAGGTATGATCCTTGATCTCAGAGGCGAGGTTGCGCAAGTCTTCCCACTCAGGAATGGTCTTACTGATTCTGTCCCGCTTATCCCGGACAAACCACAAGGTCTCATCATGCCATTTTGCTTTGGCTTGATCTTTCAGAAATTCCGCTGCTGCTTGAGGATGACTCATTGGATTGCCTGATTTAAGATTTCTGCCACATGCATAAACTTCATCGGACTGCCTTGCCGACTCGCAATACCCTGCAGATGCATGATGCAGGACATATCTCCACCGGTGAGGATTTCTACTTGCTTTTCCTGATGGTCTTCCAGTCGGTCTTTACCCATTTGAATGGATAAGGCTTCTTCAGTCACTGAAAATGTACCTCCGAATCCGCAGCACTCATCCGTTCGGCTTAGCTCCACCCATTCCAAACCTTCCAGATTTTCCAAAAGTTTTTTTGCCTTATTAAAGGGAGAAATATGCATCTCCGAACTGGAAGCCAATCGAAGGCCACGTTGTCCATGACAGGAAGCATGATAGCCCACTCGATGAGGAAAAGTCCCCTCCATTCGGTTTATTTTCAAAATATCCGTTACAAATTCAGTGAGTTCGAAAATTCGGTTGTGAACTTCACTCTGGGTTTTTTCCATACTCGGGATGGGAGGAAAATGCTCCTTCACATGAAGGACACAGCTTCCAGAGGGAGCTACGATGTAGTCAAAGCCTCCGAAAACCTCCAGAAAATGCCGGCTTGTACCCACAGTGTCCCGCTCATACCCAGCATTGGCCATAGGTTGGCCACAGCAAGTTTGCTCCAAAGGGTAACTCACTTTGCAGCCAAGCTTTTCCAGTAGTTCCAGAGTAGCTATCGCCACATTGGGATAAAACTGATCTACATAGCAAGGGATAAAAAGGCCAATATGGGGAGTCGATGGATTCATTTTGGAGAAGATAAGGTCAAAAATCCATATTCACGAGCATAGCCGCCCCTAATGCAGATCCATTCGGGAAATCACTAGGGATGATTTCCTTTCCGGGAAGTTTGATTCGAAGCATTTCCAGAAATATGTCATTGGCATTGAATCCTCCGTCCACATAGATTCTGTTCACTTCTGCACCTTCCAAAACCAGCTTGAGCGAGGCTACTTGGATATCAGTCAGCTCATGAATGAAGGTATAATAGGCCTCTGTGAATTCGGCAAAAGAGTCCCAATCTGTCTTATCTGCTTTCTCCAAGCCATAGTCTTGGGGCTTCAAATAGTGAAAGCCGATCCGCTTGCCTGTGTTTCGGGATACTTCTTCGAAAATGGATCTATCAAATTTCAGTTTTTTATAGGTTCCCAAGGGTAGTCCCCAATGTGCATACATCTGCTCTACCTGGTACTTGTGCTCTTCTCCGATGAAAAGCCTGGAGATTTTGATGGGCTGGCCTGATATGCTCAAAAATTGAAGGCAATCTTGGGACAATTCCGCTTCCGAAAGCGGAGTTTTGTTAAAGGGGTTGATGCTGATGGCCCAAGTACCTGTAGAAAGCAGGATAAATGGATTTTTTTCTTGCCTCAAATAAGGCAAAAGGGCTCCGGAGGAATCATGAACACCAATTCCACAAGGAATGCTTCCCAACTCGGCCTTAGTATGTACGATAGAGTTTCCTGGTAAAATAGGAGGCAACAGAGGTTCGATTCCTTCCTTTCTCACCCAGTGGTGATAGTCCATTTTTGCAAAATCCCATAGGGCGGTATGACAGCCAATGCTGGTATAATCAGAGACGAAAAGCCCGGTAAAAATCAGGCTGAGATATTGAGGTAGGTGGAGGCAATATTTGATTTTTTTGAATTGATCAGGCTTGGCATATTTCAAAAAATAGATCTGAAGGCCTGAGTTCAGCATAGCCAATGGAGGAGAGGAGGTTTGTTGGCAAAAGGTCATTTTCCCTTCGTTTTCGCTGTAGAATCTGGTTAATAAATCCTCAGGAAAGGGCTTCAGGTAGTCGTAAAGTGGAGTGACTGGCTCTCCCGAGTCGTCTACATGAACGAAAGAAGCACCATGCCCGGAAAAGTTGAGTTTTTTGATTTCAAATTCGGGAAATTTCAGTGCTTTCTTGAAAGTGTCCAGCATCCAGTCCCGCATGGGGAGAACAGGCTCACTGGGAAAGCCATCTTCATCCGGGATGGCCTCCAAGCGAGTATAGGTGTGGTAGACTTCCTTGAGATGCTGATCAAAAAGGAAGAACTTTTTATTGGTTTTCCCGATATCAAAGACAGCGGTAACGGGAGTTTTGGACATTTAGAGGTACGAGTTAGGATTTACGAGATTTGGGAAAATCTCATTGGAAGAATTTTCAAATTTTTCAATTGTTAAATCTTTCAATTTAAAGCGACTTCCTCAGCGTCATTCGAAATGGGTTTTTGATCGGAATTCTGTCTTCTTTTCCCATGATTTGCTCTGCAATGGTTTTACCCATATTCTGAAAATCGGTGGAGATAGTGGTGATCCCTTCGGCAAGGATTTCTTTAAGGGGGGTGTCGTTGTAGGAAATGACTCCGATATCCCGTCCTAGTTTGAAGAGTTGCTCTCTGGATTTCTTGACAATATTGACCAAATCTGACTCTGCAAGGACAATGTGGCAATCTCCCTCATCAAGTGGCTCATCGTCATCAACCCCATCGACAATGAGATTTTTGAAGTCATGGAAAAAGCAAAAGCGCTTAAACCCGTCCATGATTTCTACCGGGTAGAGGTCTCCTTTTGGAAATACCAAAATCAGCCTTCTGTATTTTCTCAAATGGGAAATCCCAGATTCCAAGACTTCGAAAATATCCTTGGCAAAATCCTGATATACTCCCGGAAATTCATTTTCATGACCTTTCACTGCCCGGTCAATAATCAATAGCTTGTCTTTCGGAATTCGCTTGATCAGATCATAAGCTGTCTCAGGGTGACCTTGGTTATCAAAGAAGTGAGGAGCTAGGATGTAATAATTGTAATTCCCGAGATTTTGCTCCAGCAGGTCTTCAAAAAGATTCCTGTTGTAATGATGGATGTGGAGGTCCACAGTAGCATTGCCTGAGAGGGTATCCACAATCGAATAATAAATAATCTTCTTGTATGAACTCAGCTTATTGAAGAGCAAAAGAACCTTGGTTTTGGTGCTCATATTGGTAGAGCAGATATAAAACCCCTTGCCTCTGACTGAGGTGATGATTCCTCGATCCCGAAGCTCATTGTATGCTTTCTCTACCGTATCCCTGCTTAGCAGAAAATCAAAACTGGTTTCATTGATCGAAGGAATCCGATCACCAACATTCAGTTTACCTTTTTCGATATCCTCCAAGATAAGATTGACCACCTGAAGGTACTTTGGCGTGCGGGAGTCGACCGCGATTTTTTCGGATTTGTCAAGTAGCATGGGTTATAGGGTTTTGGGTCGTATTGTTGGGTAATCAAGCTATTTTCAGTCTTATCTTGGGAAAGCCGCAGCAAGACCACCATCCACATTCAGCATGTTTCCGGTAGATTTGCTTAGCAATCCACTGACGAAGGCAAAAGCCGCATCAGCAATATCGCTTACTTTGACGCTTTCTTTCAAAAGAGTCCGGTTGGCATAGTATTGAGGAAGGTCTTTGACCTCGATACCATAGGCTTTGGCGCGATTTTCGGCCCAGCCTCCCTCCCAAATGTTGGAGTTCTCAATAACTGCATCCGGATTGACTACATTGACTCGGATTTTATCCTCGGCCAGTTCTGCGGCCATCAGCCGGGACATGTGAAGCTGAGCAGCTTTTGCAGTCCCGTAGGCTACATTTTTGGGACCGGCTACCAAAGCATTTTTACTCACAACATTGACTACGTCACCGCCAAGAGCCTGCTCTCTCAGGATTTTTACTCCAGCTTTGGAGACATGATATTGCCCCATGACCAAGATATCGTTGAGTCGGGCCCAGTCCTCTTCGGTATGTGCCTCAAAGGCTCTGGATATGGAAATGCCGGCGTTGTTGACCACAATGTCCAAGCCTCCAAACTTCAGGCAAGTGGCCTGGATAGCTTCAGAAAGGCTATTGGCGTCGGTTACATCCAACCTCGCGCCCAAGACCACATCCTTTCCATACTTCTTTTCAAATTCTTTCACCGCCTCGTTTAGCCTGTTTTGATCGATGTCTGTCAGGACCACACAGGCCCCTTCCTGCACGAATTTTTCTGCGATTCCTTTCCCGATGCCTCCCGCACTTCCTGTGATCAAAGCAATCTTTCTGGAAAGTGGCTTTTCTTTTGGCATTCGTTGAAGTTTGGCTTCTTCCAAAAGCCAATATTCGATATCGAAAGCTTCCTGAAGGGGTAGGGAAACATATTCGGATACAGCTTCAGCCCCCCGCATTACATTGATCGCGTTGATGTAAAACTCGGAAGCTACCCGACTAGTCTGCTTGTCTTTTGCAAAACTGAAAAGCCCAACACCCGGCCAAAGGATTATGACCGGATTCGGGTCGCGCATAGCCGGACTGTTGGGGTGCTTGTGCTTTTCGTAATAGTCGGCATACATTTCACGATAGGATTGGTATGCCGATCCGATTTTTTCTTTCAAATCCTGCGTGTCAGTGAGATCGGCATCCGCTGCCAAATCCAGAACCAAAGGACTAATTTTGGTTCTCAAAAAGTGATCCGGACAGGAAGTGCCCATAGGGGCCAATTTCCCCAAGTCGTGGCTATTGATGAACTGGAGAACGGTCTCACTGTCGTTGAAGGTGCCAACCATTCGCTTTTCAGAGGAGGCTAGGCCTCGCAATACCGGAGCAATTTGTGCAGCCTGTGATTTTCTTTTTTCCGAAGGAAGAGAAGCTACCTTTTCCCCTCCGAAAACAGGTTTTTTCTTGCCATAATTGGCCGCCAAATAGGACGAAGCGGCCTCGATCACTTCCAGGCTGTTGATGTAGCATTCATAGGCGGTGTCAGCCCAGGTAAACAAACCATGCCCCCCAAGCATAATTCCCCGAATACCGGGATTTTTATCCAAGGCTTCTCTTAGCTTCAAACCCAAGTCAAACCCCGGTCTCTGCCAAGGAACCCAGGCAATTGCTCCTTTCCAAATGTCCTGTGTGATTTGCTCACCATCCTTGGAAGCCGCAATAGCAATTGCTGCATCCGGATGAAGGTGATCGATATGCTTAAACGGAAGAAATCCATGCAAAGGAGTATCGATAGAAGGTGCCTTGGATGCCAAATCATAAATGCAATGGTTGAACAGCTCGACCATTTCGTCCTCAAATTCAATTCCCCTGTAAATTCCTTCCAACGATCTTAGCTTGTCTACATATAATCCAGCTAAACCCGACCGGGTGAGTGTACCTATATCTCCACCTGAGCCTTTGATCCACATGACCTCTACCGGTTCTTTGGTCAGCGGATCCAGCTCTATGGTTTTGCAGGAAGTGTTCCCTCCTCCGTAATTGGTGATTCTGAGGTCCGCTCCCAAAATATTGGAGCGATAGAGTAAAAGTGCTACTTCATTGCCTTCCAACTCAGATGCTTTGGACTCATCCCATAGGTAGCTAACATGCTTGAAACTCATAATAGGTGTATTCATGGTTGTTTGAGGGCTTCTTGTTATAATTTGAATTTCAGGGAATCCAGTTTTTTAAGTATCCTGTAGTGTCTTGAGAGGTAGGAATTTTTTATGCGAAAAAATTCTCTTTGGAATTTCTTTCTAAATATTCTTATAATCTAGCTCAATTGGCTTTTTTCACAAAATGAATAAGAAATAAAGTGAATATTGGCTTCGGACACCGCAGGATGGGTGACTAGTCCCATTTAATTTTCTTCCAATAAATCTTCACCCAAATGGCCAATCCTTTTTTCAAAAAAATAGTATCGGAAACCAACGAATACGAACGCACTCCTATCCCGGATTCCCAGCTAAAAGGGAATCGGAGTTTTCTCGGAATGTATGCAGGAGAGCATACCGCTGGGACGGAATTCGTAATTGGACCCTTGTTTGTCGCCCACGGAGTCAGTGCGGGAGACTTGGTTTTAGGCCTATTGATCGGAAATCTTCTGGCAGTACTCAGTTGGGCCTTGATTACAGCACCTATTGCAGCATCCAAAAGACTGACGCTTTACTATCAGCTGGAAAGAATTGCCGGAAAACAGGTAGTGCGATGGTATAATCTGGTCAATGCGCTTATGTTTTGCTTTTTGGCTGGATCGATGATTGCTGTGTCGGCAACTGCGGTTGGGATTCCTTTTGATTTGGAAATGCCGACCCTTTCGGATTGGCTGCCAAGGACTCCAGGTTGGATTCTGACTGTTTTGTTGATGGGAGGGGTGATTACTTTGGTAGCGATTCAGGGGTATAATCAGGTGTCCAAGTTTGCCAATGTAATGTCGCCTTGGATGATTCTGATTTTCTTTGCAGCCGCCATTGTGGGTTTGGCTCAATTAGGGGTAGGATCGGCGGAAAGCTTGGTTTCTATCGCTCAAGAAGTGATTTGGAATGGAGTTCCTCTTCCCGGAATGACTCAGTTTACCATTTGGCATATCATCTTTTTTGCCTGGTTTTGCAATATGGCCATGCATATCGGAATGTCTGATCTGACTATTTTAAGATATGCCAAATCCTGGACTTCCGGTTTTTCCGTATTCGCGGGGGTGTATTTGGGGCATTTTGTAGCTTGGATTGCCTCGGGTATTCTCTATGCGGTATTCCTTCAGGCAAATACCGGTTCTCAGGAATTTGCACCCGGACAGATTGCTTATCAGACCTTGGGGATTGCCGGAGCGGTCTGTGTGATTATTGCAGGTTGGACCACTGCCAACCCAACCATATATCGGGCAGGATTGGCTTTGCAGGGGATTTTTCCTAAAGTTCCAACCTGGAAAATCACCGCCATCGTGGGTGGAATCACCAGTTTGGCCGCTTGTTTTCCTGCCTTGGTAATGAAGTTGCTGGACTTTGTGGCGCTCTATGGCTTACTCTTGATGCCCATGGGAGCCGTGATCTTTGCTGATTTTTATTTTGCTGCGAAAATGGGTTTCCGCTCCGAAGGCGCAATGAATACCCAATCTGATTTTAGCTGGCCGGCTTTGCTTAGTTGGGTGCTGACTCTGGGCTTTTGTCTGGGCTTAAATCTGCTTTATGGAGTAGAAGTCTTCTTTCTCGGCCTTCCGGGCTGGTTTGTGGCAGTGTTCATTTTCGTCATCGCCTCAAAAATGAAATATCCGCTTACTAAAACTCTTGCCTCATGAAAACGGTACTGAAATTTATCTCTTTGCTGGGCTTAATCTTTACGATTTACCCTCCTGTTCTGTATTTCATAGGAGATGCTTCCTTGGACAGGATGAAATTTTCCATGGGAATCGGAATGCTGCTTTGGATGGTCACAGCGCCGTTTTGGATTAATAAAAAGATGGAAGACAGAAGACCGGAGCCGGAAGAAAAATGACCGAATACAATGAACAATTTTCAATTAGCAATTACCAATTCTCAATGGTAGATAAACTGGAAAACCTTGATCATTTAACATAAATCTCAAAAACCTATAAGTTCCCTCCATGTCCACTCAATTCCACCAAAAATCACTTGCCCTTATTGCCGAACAATTGTCTAAAAAGGGAACGGATATCTCACAATTGATTTCTCAAATTTCTGCCTTTCAGATTGCTGCTCCGAGTTGGGCGCTTGGGGCTGGAGGGACGCGTTTTGGACGGTTTTCTATTGGTGGAGAGCCTAGGAATTTGGAAGAAAAACTGGAGGATATCGGCCTTTTGGCTAAGCTGACTAAGCGAACTGATGCCGTTTCGCTGCATATTCCCTGGGATATTCCTCAGGATGCGGAGGCGGTGAACCAAAAAGCCGCAAGCTTGGGTATCGGCTTCGATGCGATGAACAGCAATACGTTTCAGGATTACGGGCAGGCGCTTTCCTATAAAATGGGTTCGCTGAGCAATGCAGATTCTTCAGTTCGAGCTCAGGCAGTGGAGCATAACCTACAGGTGATTGATATCGGGAAAAGTTTGGGTAGCAAAGGACTGACCGTGTGGCTGGCAGATGGAAGCAACTTTCCCGGACAGGCCCATTTCCGAAAGGCGTTGCAATGGACCATGGAATCCCTGAAGGAAATCTATGCAGGAATGCCGTCGGACTGGAAGTTGCTGTTAGAATATAAGCCCTACGAACCCAATTTTTACCATACAGTCATTCCCGATTGGGGTACTTCGGCGTTGATTTGTCGTCAATTGGGAGATCGGGCAAAAGTATTGGTCGACTTGGGGCATCATCTGCCGAATACCAATATCGAGCAGATTGTGGCGACGCTGATGCATCAAAATTTATTGGCAGGATTTCATTTCAATGACAGTAAATATGGAGACGATGACCTGAGTACCGGAAGCATCAAGCCCTACCAGCTTTTTCTGATCTTTTGCGAATTGATAGGCGGATCCTCAGATGGAGCTCAGGCTTGGGATTCCATTTCCTGGATGATCGATGCGAGTCACAATGTCAAAGATCCCATTGAAGACTTGATTCAGGCGCTCGAGGCCATTTCTCAGGCTTATGCTAAAGCCCTTTTGGTTGATCGGGAAAAATTGACTCAATGTCAAAATGAAGGGGATGTGGTGGGTGCCCAGGAAGTGCTTCAGGAGGCATTTTTGACCGATGTCCGTGCGTTGGTTAGAGAAGCAAGAATCCAAAGTGGAGGAGAAGCCGATCCGCTGGCTTTTTACAGAAAGGAAAAAATCAGGGAAAAGTTGATAAACAAAAGAGGAAAGAATGCGCAGGCGAGTGGGCTTTAAGCCTAAATTGGAACTTCAAAAGCTTATTGACGTAATATTTCTCAGTAATAAGCTTACAATTAATTTTTTTCCAATCCCAAGATAATCTAATGCGAATTTGCCTATCGGTTTTTTTCTTTCTCGTTTTGGGTAAGCTTTTTTCCCAAACCATCATAGGCACTGTAAAGGAAAAAGGCTCGGGATTGCCGCTTCCTTTTGCCAATGTATTTATCAGCAATACCACATTGGGCAAAGCTACAGATCGGGAGGGCCGATTTCGGATTTCCGGCGACTTGCCCCAGGAAATAGAAGTGGTGGCCTCCTTTGTCGGATACATCACTGAGGTGAAGAAGATATCCACTCGTGGAAAATCCGAAATCCAGGTTGACTTTGAGTTGGCCATCAATGAATCCAATCTGACCGAAGTACAGCTCAAAGCCAAAAGAGACAAAAATTGGGAAAGGGAATTCCGTCGGTTTGAGGAAGTGTTTTTGGCCCTGCCTGATGATCCTTTTAAACCCAAAATTGAGATTACCAATCCTTGGGTAGTGGACTTTGAAAGAGTAAAAGTTCAAGGCGCTCCAAATTATGTCAAGGCAAGTGCCCAAGAACCGCTGAAAATCATCAATCAGGCTTTAGGCTATGAGGTGGATTATTACCTGCAGGATTTTCGGGTCAGTCGGGGAGGGTCGAGATTTTACGGACAGGTATTTTATGAAAGCATAGGCAATGACTCTTTAGCTCAAACCTGGGAAGAGGTTCGGGATGAAAATTACTACCAATCCATTCGGTTTTTGAATCAGGCGATCCTGCTCAACAGTCCCGATACCGCACACTTTCGGGTGTATCATGCGTTACCGGAGCGTTTGGACCGTATCCGAACCAACGATCTGACCCAAGAAATAGGTGAAACAGTTATCCCAATGTCCACAGACTCCATTTTAAGACGACCAAATGGAGATGGGACATTTCGAATTTTTCTTCCGGGAAGGATGGAAGTTCACCATGTGGACAAAGCATGGAAAAACGACTATTATACCAATGTGTATTACGCAATCAGTTGGATTTTTGCTCCTGAAGGATTTTACGATGTGGACCGAAAAGGAATCTTGATCAATCCTACTCAATTGGTGCTATCGGGGTATATGGGAAGACAACGGATGGCCAGAATTCTTCCCTTGGATTTTGAGCCTAAATCTTCCTATATGGTCACGGCCATGGAGGCAGAAATTGAGCAAAACCCGATTGAAAAATGGGATAGACTTAGGGAAAAGGCTTGGTTTACCACCAACAAACCGTATTTCTATCCGGGTGAAACGGCCTGGATCGGAGGGCATATGCTCTTCCAGGAACCTGCCTGGTCTGACACCCTTAGCCGGGTACTTTATGTGGATTTGTTGGATCAGGATTCGGTATATCAGTCTTTTACCTTCCCTTTAGTGGAAGGTAGGATTTCAGGAGGCTTTGAAATACCCGGATCATTGCCCGCGGGTGATTATGCACTTCGGGCCTACACGAATTGGAGCAGGAATTTCCCTTCTTCAGATCAGTTTCTGCTGGCGCTGCCGGTTTTGGATCCCCGTCTCAAGCCCATATCAGAAAGTTTGGAGGAAGAAGATATTATCGGGGGAGTCACGGTCCAGCCCTTCTTTTCCATTTCTGATTCTCTTTCTTTTCGGGTGATGGGTTTGGACCTGAAGTTTTTGGATGAATTCCAAAATCCCATCGATGCAAAGTTTGTTCTTTCCTTGACCGATTGGGAAGAAGTGGCTTTTATAGATCAAAACAATGATCTGGAAAAAGCCCTTGACTGGTTGGATTCGGATTTGCCCGCCGCTTTTTCAAATGACTTTTCCTTTCCCATCGAATACGGGATATCCGTAAGGGGAAATTTTATCCCCGACAATCGCAGAAGGCCTTTGGCACAGCCCATCACCATTGTTCGTGGAGATCTGGAGGATTATGGACAAGTTCAGTCCGATAGTATGGGCAGGTTTTGGGCGACAGGTCTTTATTTCCGTGATACGGCACAAATTGCCATTTCTGCGGTCAGTGAGCGCTTGAGGCCCTTTGGTTCGATTGAACTGACTTCTTTCTCTAAGCTTGGACCTGCCACTTCACTTCCAAAACTGAATTTCGAAACCGAAGCGCTGAGTCAGGAAATTCAGCTATTGGACACTTCGGGAGATTATATTTTACTGGAAGAGTTTGTCAAGGAGGAAGTTAAGGAGCGGGAGACCATGGCAGACCGGAATTATGGATATGGCATTCCCAACCGGGAAATGGGTGAGGAGGAATTGTCAAAAATGGCAGATTGGAAGCAGGTTTTTGGACAATTGGCCTTGTTTGGAAATTATACTTTCGGTGAGAAAACAGGACCCCCATTGATTATTCTAAATGGACAAAAACTTCCGGGTATTGATCCTGAAGAAATTTTCCTCACTTTAGTTCCTGCCGAAGTGGAGTCGATCAAAGTCTACAATGACAATATCAGCAAATCAGTTTTTGGGATGTTGGGGTATGGGGGCGTTTATATGATCGAGACCAAAAAAGGGTTCAGATCAGGCCCTGATTCCGATCGGAAATTTAATTCCGAAGGATTTACAATTTTTGAAATCCCGGGCTTTACCGATTTCACCGAATTCCCCAATCAACCCCCTGCTGAGCAATTCCTGAAAAGAAAACCTACGCTGTATTGGGAGCCGTTTGCCCAAACAGAAGAGGGATCGTTTCAGGCCCAAGTCAAGGTTCCTTATGGTGTGAAGCAGATTCGTGTCAAAGTAGAAGGCAGGACCACGGATGGGGAAGTAATATCCAAGATTTTGGAGTTGAGGCTTTAATTAGCGTATCGAATGAGGCTGTCTCAAAAGTGAAGTTTGTCACATTGAGCGAAGTCGAAATGTCGTCCGGAAAGCTGGAAATGGCCTTCGATTTCGAGACTCTCGTCTCTCAAGTGCTCAGGCTGACAACGAAACGATTTATTAGATAACCTCATTCAATTAACTCTTATACAGCTCATAGAAATTCCCCGGCGTAATCACCTTAAAGCTTGAATTCGGATACGTTTCGGAAAATTCTGCCGGGAACTTGCCAGGAGCTCCTTCTGCATACTTGAACTCAAAGCAGGTCAGGTGCCCGTCTTTTTCTTCAATGTAGTCGATTTCCTTTTGGTCGTAGGTTCTCCAAAAGTAGGTATTGACAAATCTTCTGTGGTTTTGGTTGAACTTGATCCGTTCGGTGATGCAGAAGTTTTCCCAAAGTCCGCCCACATCCGTTCGGAGGTTCATTTCGTTGAAGTTTCTGATCACTGCGTTGCGTATTCCTACATCGTAGAAGTAAATTTTTTGGCTTTTGGCCAATTCCTTCCGAAGGTTTCTGCTGAAGGAGTTCAGTCGGAAAATCACAAAGGATTTTTCCAGCAGCTCCAAGTATCGCTTCACCGTATGCACATTCGTTCCTGTGATTTGCGCTAGTTCATTCAATGAAAACTCACCTCCGGTCTGCAAGGCAATGGCTGCCAAAAGCTTGAAAAGCAAGTCCGGCTTTTTGATTTGCTCAAACTGGAACAGGTCTTTGTACAGGTAGTTGGATGAGATTTCGGCGAGTTCCTCAATTTTTTCATCTCCAATACTGTTGTACACCTGAGGATAGAGTCCGAATCTCAGGAAGTTGGGCAGATTGGCTTTGATCTGAATGGGATTGTGAGATTGACCTATTTCTTCCAAAGAAAAAGGAAGCAAAAGAAACTGGCGCGATCTGCCCGTCAGTGGCTCGGAGACCATTCCTGAAAGTTCAAAGCTGGAAGATCCTGTGGCTATAAATTGAACATGAGGGAAGGTGTCCACCAGTACTTTCAATACCAAACCGATATTTGCGATATGCTGTGCTTCATCAAAAATGATCAGCTCGCGATTCCCGATAAACTCGGCCAAAAGCCCTGAGTTAGTCGTGGAAAGGGCGTCTTTGTATTCCTGAAGCTCACAGTTGATGTAAGCCGATTTTTCAGAAAACTTCCCTAGCAGGTGTTTTACCAAAGTGGTTTTCCCGGTCCTTCTCGCGCCATAGAGGATCAGCACTTTTCCTTTGAAAAGCTGGTCTTCAACTTGAGAGATGATGGTTCGGGATACTTGCACGAGCTTGTTTGATCTAAATTCCTGAATCTAACTTCACAAAGTTAAGCAAATTTATGAAGTCAACTTCACAAATTAAGCTAAATTCATGAAGTTAACTTCATAAATTTTAATGAATTTGTGAAGTTGGGGTGTAGAAGCACTAGAATATGCCCTAGAGGGAAGGTCTTGGCACAATGGGCTTACCAGTAGATTTTTTAAGGGGAAGGTTAGCTTGGCTTTCTTTCAGCCATCCATAAAGGAGGGTGTAGAGCTCCTTGGCTTTTTCCGGATTCGTACCCGCTAGGTCCTGGGACTCAGCTAAGTCTTCCTTCAAATTATAAAGCTCAATTTTTTGGCTTTCATAGTGCAGAATCAGCTTCCAGTCTCCCTTTCTGACCGCTGCTGCAGGCATCCCCAATTGATTGGAAAAGTGGGGATAATGCCAAAAAAGGGGGTGTTCTCTGAAGGCTGTTCTGTTTCCAAAAAGAATCGGGGAAAGGGATTGACCATCCCAGGCTTTTTGGGAAGTCAGTCCGGCCAGTTCCCCAAAAGTGGGAGCGAAGTCCAAGTTGGTTGTAGGAAAAGAAGTGACTCCGGGGTCAATTTTTTCCGGCCAAAAGGCAATCAGGGGAACACGTATCCCGCCTTCATAGGGATGACCTTTCCATTTTCGCAAAGGATCCAAGTTGGTCGGAATAGGCCCAAGCTCCGGTAAACCTACTCCACCATTATCCGAAGTGAAAATGATTAGCGTGTTTTTATCGAATCCCTTTGCCTTGAGTTTTTCCAAAATCAATCCGATTCCATCATCCACTGACTCAATCATGGCTGCGTAGTAGGGATTGTATTTTCCCCCAAACTGCTCGTATTTTCTGAGATATTTGCTGACTTTATCTCCTCTGGGGACTATGAATACATGAGGTGCAGAATAGCTGAGGAATAGAAAAAAGGGTTGACTTTGCTCTCTTTTTTCCAAAAAATCCAAAGTGTAATCCGTCAGTCTATCGGTGAGGTAATGAGTACCGGAGTCTTGGAATACATTTTCGTAGCTATCTTCAAAAATCCCGTAATGGTAATAGTCCAAACCATTTTTACCGATCATTCTAGCGTAATCAAAACCCTGAGCCCAGGGTGTCTGATCTTCTTGGTTTCCCAAATGCCACTTCCCAATCATAGCCGTTTGGTAGCCTTTTTCTTTGAAAAGTTCTGCCAAAGTCACTTGTTCTCCGGCTAAATAGGGATTCCAAGGTGCGGGGTCGATCGATAGCGAATCCGCTTTTCGGTTGCCCGCGATGAAATTGGTCAGGTGATAGCGGGTAGAATGAATACCTGTCAAGAACCCCGCCCGGGAAGGAGAGCAGACTGGGCTGGAGGAATAGGCATCGGTGAATTTTAAGCCGTTTTTTGCCAGGAAATCCAGATTGGGGGCTTCCTGAAAGGGATTTCCATAGGCTGGTAAATCGGTATAACCCAAATCATCAGTCAGAATAAAAATGATGTTTGGGCCAGACGCTTGCGCAGTCAAATCCGTCGTAAAAATCGAAAAAAACCACAAAAGGCTAAAGAATAATTTTCTCATGACCAGGCTGTTTTGGATTAGGTTTGAATCAAATTAGGTTAAATTCAGGGAAACTTCCCAAACCATGAAACTCCTTTCAAGCTGTCTTGCCTTTTTCATTTTTCTGTCCTGCTCTTCCCCAAAAGTGGAAAATGAAAGAGAAGCAAATCCCGGATTCCAAACCATCGGTTCCATCGAGCGACTTGATTCCGCCGTCAATTCTTTGATTGGTTCGGATGCAAAGATTGAAGTCTTGGCTTCCGGCTTCGAATGGGCTGAAGGTCCACTTTGGCTGGAGGAGGAGCAGGCCTTGATTTTCACCGATGTGCCAACCAATACCATCTGGAAATGGACGGAGAAGGACAGCCTGACGCTTTATTTAAGTCCTTCTGGGTATTTGGGTGATCGGACAGATAAGCGGGAACCCGGAGCAAATGGCTTGGCCTTGGACCCTCAGGGAAATTTGGTGCTGTGTCAGCACGGGGAAAGACAAGTAGGCAAAATGCTTGGAGATTTGGATGCTCCCAAAGCGGAATTTGAAAGTTTGGCGACAGGGTATGAAGGTAAGCGATTCAACAGTCCCAATGACTTGGTGTTTAACTCAAAAGGCCAGCTTTTTTTCACCGATCCTCCTTATGGTATGGATCCTTGGGACGAGAAAGAATTGGATTTTCAGGGGGTGTATCGTTTGGATGCAGATGGGAAAGTTCATTTGCTGATTGATTCGCTAAGTCGCCCGAATGGGGTTGCGCTTAGCCCAGATCAACAAACGATGTATATCGCTCAGTCTGATCCGGAAAAAGCCCGGTATTATGCTTTCGAATTGGATGAACAGGGAAATGTGATTTCCGGAAAAGTATTGTTTGATGCTACTTCTCTTCAAAGTGAAACCCGAAAAGGGCTTCCTGATGGATTAAAGGTGCATTCGAGCGGGATCCTTTTCGCCACTGGTCCAGGAGGAGTTCTAGTCCTGAGTCCAGAGGGGATGCATTTGGGAACTATTCTGACGGAAAACGGAACCGCCAATTGTGGGTTTGATTTGGAAGAGAAATACCTCTACATGACTGCGGATGCGTATTTGATGCGGATTGCCTTGAAGTGAGGAAGTAACGTCACTGCGAGGAGCAAATTCAAATCCTCAATTATTTCAGATGTTTGCTGCGACGAAGCAGTCTTTATGTGGAATTCTACTTCAAAAGATTGCTTCGGGGCTTGCCCCTGTGTTTTGATATTCAAAGTCTACTAAAAGCCCCTCGCAATGACGATAGACGTCACTGCGAGGAGCAGAAATAACCCTTCAATAATTTTCAAATTTTGCTGCGACGAAGCAGTCTTTATGTGGAACTCTACTTCAAAAAATTGCTTCGGGGCTTGCCCCTGTGTTTTGATATTCAAAGTCTACAAAAAGCCCTTCGCAATGACGATAGACGTCACTGCGAGGAGCAGAAATAACCCTTCAATAATTTTCAAATTTTGCTGCGACGAAGCCGTCTTTATGTGGACTTTTCTTCAAAAGATTGCTTCGGGGCTTGCCCCTGTGTTTTGATATTCAAAGTCTACTAAAAGCCCCTCGCAATGACGATAGACGTCACTGCGAGGAGCAGAAATAACCCTTCAATAATTTTCAAATTTTGCTGCGACGAAGCCGTCTTTATGTGGAACTCTACTTCAAAAAATTGCTTCGGGGCTTGCCCCTGTGTTTAGAAATTCAAAGTCTACTAAAAGCCCCTCGCAATGACGATAGACGTCACTGCGAGGAGCAGAAATAACCCTTCAATAATTTTCAAATTTTGCTGCGACGAAGCCGTCTTTATGTGGACTTTTCTTCAAAAGATTGCTTCGGGGCTTTACTGTATTTTAAAAGAAAATCTTTATGTGGCCCCTCGCAATGACGGCTAAACCTTTGGCAACTTCCAAGGCTCCCGATACTCCGGCCAAATCAAAGCATTGGCAGTATCATTGCCGATAAACTGCCTTTTTTCATCATCCCAAGTCAGACTTTCCACCCCAATTCGGGCAGCAATATTAGGAATGTGCGCATGAAGGGCTGCAAGTCTCCCTGCTTCAGGAGGGCATTTGGGCTGATTCCGTGTCTTAATGCATTCCACAAAATTGGCTACGTGCAGATTATGGGACTCCTTCATGCCTTCCAGTTTTTTGGCTTCGGTCTTGGGAGCTTTGGCTTCTGGATCCCATTCCGGATAGATTTCATAGCCGTTTCGATTGACGACCAAGGTACCTTTTTCTCCCACATAGCCAATGCCATAGGGTTTGCCATACGGGCCGGTTTGCAGGCCTCCGTTCATGTCGTAGTTGATCAGGAAGTCTTTTTTGGAATATAGGACATTCATCGTATCAAAGGTGTCCCGATCCCGATTTTCTTTATTCACATTTTTAGCATAAGTCATCACGGTGGAGGGAGCTGAGGGATTTTCTTCCACCCAGATCGCCATATCCAGTAGATGTACGCCCCAATCCGACATCAATCCTCCTCCGTAATCCCAAAAGTGTCTCCAGCTGCCATGGAATCGATTGGGGTTGAAATCCCGCTTCGTAGCCGGGCCCAGCCAAAAGTCATAGTCCACTCCATCCGGAACAGGCGTGGCTGGTTTGAATTCATTTCCGAGACCATAATTGAAGTTGGACCAGATATTTACCTTTCGGATTTTGCCCAAGTAGCCACTTTTGACCAAATCCCGGGATTCGATAAAGGCTTGTCCTGCACGCTGCTGCTGACCCACCTGCATGATTCGTTTGTGTTTAGCTGCTGCCTGGGCCATGAGATCACACTCTCCGATGGAGTTGGCCATGGGTTTTTCGACGTAGACATCTTTTCCTGCCTGGCAGGCAGCCACTGCAATCAGACAATGCCAGTGATCCGGAGTGCCAATGATGACGGCATCCAAGTCATTCCGCTCCAGAAGTTTTCGGAAGTCTGTGTATCGCTCCGGTCTTTTTCCGGTGGCCTCTTCTACCTCCCTTAGTCGCTTGTCCAGTACATTTTGATCCACATCACAGATGGCCACGCAGTTGACTTCCGGTAAGGCTAAATGGTGTCGGAGGATACCAAAGCCCATGTTATTGGCGCCGATCAAGGCGACTCGGATTTGATCACTCGATGCAATTCGCTGCCGGGCTTGAAGAAGTGCCGGAGAAAGCCAAAGGCCTCCGGCGATGAGACTGGATTGGCGGATAAAGTTTCTTCGCTGGGTCATTTTGGTTCTGGATGGGCGTTTGTAATTTTTAAAATAGCCGAAAAAGATTGGACAGAAAACAGTCAGGGAATGAAAATACTGATCTCCGTCAGCTTTTTGAAAAAATATTTCAAAAAATGTGCATAAGTCAAAAAAATAGGTGGATATCCTGTGGTTTTATAGGAATTTATTCGGGGAAAAGTTGTGGGAAAGTTTTTAGTTAAAAGCTTGTTTTCAGGGCTTTATTGATGCAACTTTGATTGTACCAAGTGAGAGATAAAAGGCCGAAAGTAAGATTTCGGACCGTAGTTTGACAGGTTGAGATCAGGCGCGAAGGGGAGTTTACCGCAAGGTAAATTTCTGAGACGGATCACCGCAGAAGTGCCAAAAACGATGAGCTGAATCTGAGTTTCTCTTCGGAGGATTTAGAGTTCCGGCATGAAGGATTGGGAAAGCAATTTCCCTATTGAAAGAGGCAACTCCAGAAGTGCATCCACGGATTAATCAGTGCTTGAATCCCTCGGGTGAAAAGCAAAACCATCGGGCACAAAGGAACAGCTGCTCAAATGCAGCGGTTTGAAACGGACCACCGCAGAAGTGCTATCACGATCGGCCCTAGAATCCACCGCAGGGTAGATTCAGGATACCGGGCATGAAGGGGCTTTCCTCCGGGAAAGTCTGAGAAGGGCAACCGCAGAAATGCAAAAAGGTATCTGAAAACGGGGACATGCTCTTCGGAGCGACTGCAGACCTTCGGTTTTGACTCGGGCAACTGAGAAAAGCCATACTAACTGTAGCTTGGAGTGGGTTGGGGACTATGGTTTTCAATTCACTAAATGGGAAGCTTTCGTCAAGAAATGCTTCCCATTTCTGTTTTTAGGCAAGTTCATTTTTATCGAGGATCACATTCTCTTCCCCACTGAAACCATTCCTGCGGCGCCTTTGCTACAAATTTCCCTTGAGTAAATTTAATTCGATCAGGAGCATTGGGTTCACTTGAACTTTTAGATGAAAGAAAAAACTCCAGTTCAAATACTCCGTGGATTTCTTTTTTATTAGAATCATAATGCGTTAACTGGAAATAGCTTTCCCTTAGTTCAGAATCCAACTTATAATACGTACTTCCTGCATCATAATCTATAGTAGTATAGTAGCCTGGTCGTGCAGGTTGCCCCAGCGTATTTGCGGAATTTGGATCATTTTGAGATGTGTTTTTGAGTAATTCTTGAGCTGACTGGATTTTAGTGGTGGGAAGAATAAAACCCAAATCTAACGTTCGTTGAAAGTAACCACTCTCGTCATAAGCAGTAAAGCCGAATCCAAGCGGGATAATTGAATTACTAGGTGAACAGGTTATTTGTTTTTGCAAATAAAACCTTATTGGAGATTTCCATTCTTCTCCGTTGAAAAACACGGTCATTTCTCCATTAAAGTTCCTCATATCAGGTTCATTATCTTCTTGATTACAAGAAAGAAAGGCACCTGCTAGAATTAATACAATAATTAATTTTTTCATGTGTTTATAATTTGATTTTCAAAGGCCACAAGGAATCTTCCCATGGATAATAAACATCCCTCTGTGTTTCGCTTTGGGTCATGCTCGATTTCATAGTTAGTTTTTAATGAATCGCAGGTGAATAATTTCATTTAGGGAGTTTTGATAGCTGAATAAATATACTCCCGGTTTTAATTTATCGACAGAAAGGGTTATTTGTCGCTCATTTTGTGATTCTACCCTGATTTGCCATGACCCATGAGGTCATCAATATTTACAATGTCAATTAGAGAATCGGAATTGAGGTAATGTAATTTTTTTAGTTTTTCAAGCTGGTTTTGATCCACCTTTGAAAGATTGCTTTCCCATAATCTTGACCTTGAAATTAAGGATGTAGTATCTTTCTTTTGGGCATTTGCCAAGAATGCGAAAGTAAAAACCAGCAAAAAGGTTAGGTAAATGTTTTTCATCGTATTGAGCCGTTTAAAAAGTTTGTTTAAAATGATTAATTAAACATAAGTTACTTAATTTTTTTTTCGAAAAAGAATATTTCCTTTTTAAAAAAAATATTTCACTATCAATCAGGGGGAGGGGGATCATTTCAATACTTTCATCCGCTCCATCCAATCCCTCAAATAGGCTGACCGAAACCGGTTGACCGTCTTTGCGCCGGGCCTATTATTTTCCACTAAGTCGGGATCGGGCCGATCAGTCCAATATTCTGGTCTTTCAGGATCTTTTATAAATGAACCTCCCCAACTTTCTCCTTCCGGATTTTCCGGATTTCCACTGAGCAAGTAGAGGACGCTGGGGGTATCCCCCATTTTGATATCCGGCTTTTTTTCAAAAAACAGCTTACCCATTGCTCCAAACTCTTTCACATACCGCTCCACAAAGGAAATATTCCCCCAAGGATCATCCTGAATCCCTCCCATGTACATGCCCCTGAAGGTGGTGTTGTTTTCGATCCACCAAAAGTCAGGATGGTAATTCCACAAATAATCCCTGGATTTTTGATCCTGCTGTGTATTCCAAGACCCTATGGAATAGACCCGGATCAGCCGCTTGATTTCGGGATAATAATGGATGGCCTGGGCCAAGTCAGTCATCGATCCCCAAACCAGGATGTAGACAGGTTTCCCGTAGTTCAGAATTTGCTCGGCCATATATTTTGCTCCCTCGCTTAAGCGTTCCGGCTTTTCGGAAGACTGTATTTCTTTTTCACCCTGAAGCGATACACTACGAAGCAGTTCCGGACTGGGATAGTCCAACCCCGTGGATTCTAATTTGGGAAAATCCAGCTGATACGCATTCAATACTTCTTCCATATCAATCAGACGTCCTTTTCCGGGAGGAGAAGAGAGAATTGCCAAGGTTTCAAACCGATCTGCATAAATCAAAAAGTGAATCAAAGATTGATGGTCATCTGGATCATCCCCACCGATATCGGTCGAAATGATCACCGGTATCTTTTCTTGAGGAAATCCAGGATAAAAAGACACTATAATCAGCAAAACGCTTAATGAAATCAGCTTTTTCATAAAAATTATGGGACAGGATGGGGTTATTGTTTTGTCTTTCTTAATTTCTGAAAAAATCCACACCATGTCCATGCGCCTATTGATAATTCTGATGGTAATAGGGTCTTTTTCCTGTCAGAGTCCTGTAGAAGAAACCAGAGAAACGCCCCCCAACGTGATTTTTATCCTTGCCGATGATTTGGGCTATGGAGATTTGGGTTTTCTGGGTCAGCAATATATCGAAACTCCCAACATTGACCGCTTGGCTGCTGAAGGGATGGTTTTTCTCAATCACTATTCAGGTTCCCCAGTCTGTGCACCTTCCCGCTCCACCTTGTTGACCGGTCTGCATACCGGGCATACGCCGGTCAGAGGTAATTACGAAGTACAGCCCGAAGGGCAATATCCCATGCCGGATACTCTTCTGACTTTGAGTAAGGTATTTCAGCAAGCCGGCTATGCCACCGGAGCCTTTGGCAAATGGGGCTTGGGCTTTATCGGCACATCCGGTGACCCAATCAATCAGGGCTTTGACCAGTTTTTTGGATACAACTGTCAGCGCTATGCGCATCGCTACTATCCCGCGTATTTGTGGGAAAATCAGTCTCAAGTCAATCTTCCTGGGAATGACTGGACTAATAAATTCACCTATGCTCCTGATCTGATTCAGGAAAAAACGGTGGAGTTTATTGAGAAAAATGCCAAAAATCCCTTTTTTCTTTTCATGCCGATCGTGATGCCCCATGCGGAACTGGCGGCTCTCGAGGATGAGATTTTTCAAAAATATCGGGCAAAATTTGGAGATGAAACACCCCATCAAGCTCCTCCCGGAGGTGATTATGGCCCGGAGATGAAGATTCCCGGCTACCAATCCAATCCCTATCCGAGAGCTACTTTTGCCGCTATGGTGGAGCGGATTGATCGGTATGTGGGAGAAGTGGTTGGGAAATTGGAGGAATTGGGGCTAAGCGAAAATACCCTGATCGTCTTCACTTCCGATAATGGGGCTCATTTTGAGGGAGGAGCCGATTATGATTTTTTTGATAGCAATGGACCTTTCCGAGGATTGAAAAGAGATCTGTATGAAGGAGGAATCCATGTACCCCTAGTAGTCAAGTGGCCAGCAAAAGTAAAAGCTGGAAGCCAATCGGACCATGTTTCTGCTTTTTGGGATTGGTTGCCGACTTTTGCTGAGATTTTGGGGCAAAAATCCCCGGATGGGATTGATGGGATTTCATTTTTGCCAGCTCTCTTGGGAGAATCTGAACAAGCGAAGCACGATCATTTGTATTGGGAGTTTCATGAATTGGGAGGCAGGCAGGCTGTACTGAAAGATGGTTGGAAGCTGGTCAAATATCAGGTGAAGGATTCCACCCAGACCACCATCGAGCTGTTTAACTTAGCGGATGATCCACAAGAAAATAAAGATTTGGCAGCTCAAAATCCGGAAAAGGTAGAGGAATTGGAAAGAATAATTAAGGATTCAAGATTTAAGAATCCGGTCTTTAATCTGTTTTTGGATGAAAAAAATTAGCCCAGATTTTTGCCGTTCAATTCTTTAATAATTGAATCAATTTTCTCCTCAAAATCCGGAATGATTTGTTCCACAACTGCCCAAACAGCCCAAAGATCCACTCCGATATAATCGTGGATTAGTTTGTCTCTCATTCCGGCGATCTTCTTCCATTCAATCTTGGGATAAGTTCCTCGAAATTCTGCAGACAGCTTTTTTGTAGCTTCTCCGATGACCTCTAGGTTACGAATGACTGCATCTTGAACAAGTGGGGAACTTAGAAAATCAGACTCTGAAAAGTCTTGAGTGTAAGACCTGATTTTCCGAATACTGGATAAAATATGTTCCAGATAGATTCGAGGATCTTTTTTCATTACAAGATCCTGATTAGGTCTTTTTCAATAAGTGACTTGAGCGGTGGATGAAGCGATTTTTGGGTGATTAAATCGACTTTTATTCCCAATAAATCAGATAGTTCTTGCTCCAGCCCAATGAGTTCCAAAAGGTTTATTTTTTCCTCAAAATCGATTAATAGATCCAAGTCAGAACCCTCATTTTGTTCTCCACGGGCATAGGATCCGAAAACTCCGATAAGTTTGGGTTGGAATTTTCGGGTTACATTTTTAATGATGGTCTCCTGTTTTTTCGTGATCGCCATTTTCTTGATCTTTAATCAAAGAATAGGTAAAAGGTAGATATTTATTTGAACAAAATAAAAACGGGAGCCATTCGGCTCCCGTTCCCTTACCCAATCATATACTTATTACCCTATAAGTTGGATCAATATATTTTTCTTTTGATCAGAGACTATCCTTCTCTGACCTGCTTTATTCTTCAGAACCAATCCCAAGCTACGATAGCCCAATCGAATAAGTCGTCTTTAAATTCATGAATGACTTCAAAGCCTACTCTTTGGTGGGCCGAAAGAGACCGGGTATTGCTTTTGGCAATTTCGGTGATGGCAAAGGAATAAGTTCCTGAGAAGGCCTCCCGATAGGCTGCATACATCCGGTCAAAAAGTCCCTGCCCTCTGTGGTTTTTACCTACGCAAATCTGCCCGACGACCAAGTAGTCAAAATCCGAAACCCTCTTTCCTTGATAGTTTAATCGGTCAAACTGGGTAAACATAGGAATCAGTATAGGCACCAAATCCTTGCTCGCTTTGGTCATCGCCAAAATATAGCCCACTACTTTTTCCCTTTCTTTGGCTATGATGTGCCGAGCAATGGAATTCATCAGCTGGAGTTGCTCCATGCTGTGTCTCACCGTCACGAAACCCTGCTCATTCTTTTCGGAATCAGAGAGGACGTGAAGGTGATTTTCCCATTGCAGGTCAAGTATTCCTTGCAGTTCGGCTTGGGTTTCCGCAGATTTGATTTGAAGCATAGCTTGGGAGAGGGATTGGAAAGGGTTAATTTACTCCAGTAATTTCTGTTTAAATTCAGATCAGACCAAATATCCCAAGCAGGATAGATTGAGTTTGAAATTGCTTAGTTTTAACAATCTCATCCCAACCTAATCTCAATGAAATTCAACAAATACTTCTTCGGAACCTGGTTCTTCCTGTTTGCTCTCTTCGCTTATTGGCAGTTTAACGATCCCGATCCTGAGGTGTGGGTGAGCATTTATGGAGTAGCGATGATCTTTTGTTTGCTCGGAGTCAGAGGGATATTCCCGAAGATTCCATTGACTCTGGTCGTTGTTTTATCCGTTTTGGGAGCTATTTATTTCTTTCCCGGAGGAGTGGGAGATTGGATTGCTGACGAATGGGCCCAGAAAGACCTGACCATGAAGACTCCTGAAATGGAGGAAAACCGCGAGACCTTTGGCTTGGCAATTATTGCCTTGGTGCTCAGCCCGGCACTGTATAAAGCATGGAAAAAGTAAAAAATATAAGACTATAGAAATACAGTAGAAATACAACTCGCTTCGCTCGATGAAATAAGGGTAGAAATAGATTTCAAGAGGTATTTCCAAGGTATTTCTACCTCCGCAGGAGGCAATATTTCCGTTGTATTTCAAATCAATTTCCAATAAAACCAAACCCTTAAACCTGATGAAAAAAATTATTCTTTCTGCATTGGCCATTTTGCTTTGCTTTGGTGCTTTTGCTCAGCTCCCCAAAACTTCTACTTCCAAGTACTTCGAGATAAGAAAGTACATTGCTCACCCCGGTAAACTTCCGGATTTGATTAAGCGGTTTGAAAACCATACCCGTCACCTTTTTGAAAAGGCCGGGATGGAAAATATCGTTTATTTCGTACCTGAAGAAAACACGGACAATTCCCTAACCTATATTTTGGGCTATCCGGATGAGGCCGCAAGGGAAAAGAGCTGGGAAATCTTCTTGAATGATCCGGTTTGGAAAAAAGCTTATGAAGATTCACAGGTCAATGGTCCTTTGGTCAAAAGCATAGAGCAAACCTTTATGGTCCTCGCACCGGAACTGAATGACACCCCGATTCCTACCGGAAGTGGGATTTTCCAAATGAGGACTTACCACTGCTTTCCCGGAAAAATCGAAAATATTCAAGCCCGATTCCGTGATCATACCAGAGCCTTGTTTGAAAAGCAAGGGTTAAAGAATTACCCTTACTGGCTGACTGTAGAAAAGGACGGAGCTCAGCCGAAATTGATCTATTTGCTTGGTCATGATTCCAAAGAGGCATTTAATGCTGCTTTTGACCGATTCAGAACTGACCCAGAGTGGATCAAGGCGCGTGATGCTTCAGAAGAATCAGGTAAAATTGTGGAGAAAGTTGATGCCGTCTTTTTCAATACTTTGCCTTTTTCTACGATGAAGTAGGTGGTTAGCGGGTTCAGAGTTTGTTTTTTGTTGTTCAAAATTTATCCTTCGAAAGTCGATATTTCTAAAAACCCCTGATTCCTTCCGGTTATTTTCAAAAAAATCAAAGGAAGCCATGCTGAATTGATCAGGGTGGCCTTTTTTCTTTGAAAAGCAAAACTTCAGGGATTGTAGCCTATTCCTGGATTTCACTTTCTAAAGGCAAAAACTAAAATATTTCCAGTCATAAAAAAGCTAATCGGGAGTTTTGCAATTATTCTTTAATGATTATCCGCAAGGATACCCGTAGATCAAAATGACCTCGGCTTTGCTTGGCCTCTGGAATCGGAGTCATTGATGGAGCGTGGAGAAAAATGGGGCTGTTCCTCATTTCCCTCTTTTTCCCACCTAAGAAAGCAACGGTCGCCGAGCGAAGTTGAGGTGAAACCACATAAAATTTGGTAACCGGCAGAATTACGGATAATCAGATATTCTTTTTTCCCAAACCTGTGCGGAGGTGAGGCAGGCTGATTGTGGGCCGGTTAATCCATTGGAAGACTTACAGAGGAACAAGGAAATTACCAAAAAGGAAAATTGGTCAGCCTTAATTTATCTTGTTCATGGGAGATAAAAAGGGCGGACGTCTTTTTTCTTTAATTCCTGTGATCCGATTCAGCTGCCTTTGGAGGTAGATCAAGATTGCCTTGGTGAGGTGATCGGGGAGATTACAGAAATGATGTCCATAACCGGTGAGTTATCTGGAAACCCGAAAATTCCTTCTGTAATCTGGATTAAAACAAAAAAGCCAGCTTGAATTCAATCAAGTTGGCTTTTTTAGTTAAGCTATATTTTCACCAAGACTGTTTGTCATACTGAGGAACTGACCGGGGGAACTTGGGCAGGTTGGAATGTAATCCATATCCCTAGGTTTTGACTTCGACTCCGATCAGTTTAAAGCAACTGCCTTCTTCTGGGATACCCTCTTTGAAAACTGTGAAATTACTTGGCATTAAAGGTGATTCCCATTAAAATGAAAGTTCCCAATTCTGCGCCTTTGGCATCACTTACAAAGTACAGCTTATGTTTGTTTCCATCGGGAGTTCCTGTGACTGGGATCATCGCCTGATGCATCAAGATCGGCATGTTTGGAGCCTTAACCCCTTCACTGGCAGCATGGGTTCCTTTTGCAATCACTTCCCCAGCAGGACTTCCCAGTCGGATCTCGAAATCTACCGGTGATTTGACGGGTTCTTGAGATGCCGTCATCAAGGTAATGGACCCGATACCGGTCATATCAATCGCAGGCAATGCAAAAGCGCCTCTTTCTTTGGGAATCATCAGTAAAGTTCTTCCGTCAAACTCCATTTTGGTATAGGCATCGAATTCGCCGGCTTGGGCCATATTGATTGAGTTGGAAGTCAAGACCACGGAGGTCGATCCGGTCAAAGGCTTGATGTTTTCGCCTCCTTGGTCGGTGTAACTCGCAGAAATCACCAATGAACCTGTTGGGGAAGGAGCCTTACCAAGAGTAGGGTCAATCGAGCCTTGGACTGGGAGGCTAGGCTTGGTTTCCTGCCGTAGGGATAAGATATACGTCACCAAGGCATTCACCTCGGAGGTTTTGAGGTCAGGATTAGCAGGCATCACCGTCTCACCCCAAACTCCCCCTCCGCCTTTGCGGATTTTCTCTACCAAGTAATCCCGGTTTCTCTCCCTGTACTTCTTTGCTACTTCTGAATAGGCCGGACCTATGGAAGCTTCATTTTCCTTATGACAAGTCTTACAGGTTAAAGATTGCACAAGGGATTTCCCGGTCATGGCTTCGCTCATGATTTTATGCCCCATATCGGCTTCTGCCTGGTCCACGCCTTGGAGGTAGTCGGCGGCAATGTATAGGCTGGATAGGTCTTTAGTGGCCTCGGGGTGGTCTTGGTCTATTACCGCCACCGAGTAGGCTACTTTCTTACCAGGAAAATAGAAAGACTTGTTGCCTTGAATGGCAATCTGAACTTCAGGGGCAATGTTTCCTGAATACACCGAAACTATAGGGCTAGTGCCGGAAAGTCCCGAAGGATCGGTAGCCGTAACTTTGATTTCAAACTCTCCTATGTTGCTGAAAGTGTGAGTGAGGGTGGGTTCGGTAGTGGTTTTGGTTTCTCCGTTCCCTAGGTCCCAAGTATAGCTTATGGGGTCTTTTTCCGGATCTGATGCCTGTGCGGTAAGGACCACGGTCAAGGGATTGCTTCCTGAGGTTTTGTCCACAGAAAGGCTGGTTACGACCGGTGCTCTATTGCCTCCGTTATAATCTATTCGGAAAAGACCTGCATCCGGATTTTTTGAAAACCAGCCATTTCCATATTCCAGGATGTATATTTTTCCATCCGGACCCATTTCCATATCCATCAGCGCGTTGAATTTGGTTCCGCTCATAAAGGGCTCCATTTTGTCAAAGGCTCCATTTTCCTGCATGGTGACTACCTTGATCCAGCCTCTAATCCAGTCATAAATAAAAAGTTTTCCGTCGTAGTAATCCGGAAACCGACTATCTGCCGGATACATATCCGAATAATACACCGGGCCAGCCATGGCGTTTCGGCCACCGGTTCCCAACTGCGGGAATTCAGGAGATACCGCATACGGGTAATAGATAAATGCAGGTTCTACAGGCGGGAGTTTTTTGAGACCAGTATTGTTTGGGGAATTGTTTTCCGGTCCTGCGGGATCAAATGGCTTGCCTGGCTTGCCTGTTTCGTAGTCAAATTCCACATAGGCAAAGTTGTTACCGATAGAATACGGCCAGCCAAAGTTTCCGGCTTTTTGTGCCTGATTGACTTCATCGTAGCCTCGGGGGCCTTTGACCGACAAGGAGTCATTGTTGGCATCCGGACCCACCTCACCCCAGTATAGAAAACCTGTTTTTTGGTCCACCGAAATCCGGTAAGGGTTTCTAAGACCTTGTACATAGATTTCAGGTCGGGTCCCTTCTGTACCTTGAGGATAGAGATTTCCTTCTGGAATGGTGTAGCTTCCGTCTTCATTGACTTTGATTCGGATGATTTTTCCTCTCAGGTCATTCGAGTTTCCGGAGCTTCTTCGGGCATCATACTGCTTATTGCCTTCTCTTCCGTCTACAGGGGCATACCCATTGAGTCTGAAGGGGGTATTGGGTTGATTGAATGGAGTGGAGTTGTCCCCTGTGGAAAGAAACAGGTGACCTTGGGCATCAAATGCAATAGATCCACCGGTATGGCAGCAAATATTTCTTTGAGAATACAGCTCGAGAATGATTTGCTCCGAACCCATATCCCAAGTTCCATTGGCAAACTTAAACCGGGAAAGGCGGTTGATTTCTTTTTCGCCCGATGGGGAATAAAAAGCGTAGACCCAGTTGTTGTTTGCATAATTTGGATCTTTTTGAAGACCCATCAAACCTTCTTCTGCATTCACACCCTGGACTTCTGCTTTCCAATACACATCCAATTTGGCTACTTCCTTCAGTTCTCCTGAGGCCTTGTCATAATGCAAAACTTCACCCCTACGCTGGGCTACCAAAATGTCCAGATTGGGTAAAATCGTCATTTCCGTAGGTTCGGTAAACTCTCCGATGGAAAGGGTGGTCTTAGTAAATCGGTTCTCTTCAGGAGTTCTTTTGGATTTGGCTTTGGAATAATCCAATTCTTCATTTTCTCCAATGGCATATTGAATGCCTGCCAAGAGGTGTTTGAGGAAATTCTCCTCAGAGAAGGATTCATCGGTATGGCCTCCTCCTGTGTAGTAAGCTCTTCCTCCATCATACTCATGATACCAGGCAATCGGATGCTCACCCATATCCATCCCTCCTTGGTAGGAGGCTTCATCCAGCATCAAGAGTTTTTGGGTCATGGGATTGACGTTTTTATAGCTATACCATTCGTCTGTACGTTCCCAGGATTCTGGAAGGAAATCAACGGAAGGGTGTTTTTCTCCTGTTTTGGATATTTTTCCCGGCTGGACATTGGGATGTGGATCGTTGATTCCCGGATGATCGGCAAAATACCCTCCGACCAGTCGCCCATACCAGCCCCACTCGTATTCTGTGTCAGCGGCAGCATGGATACCTACATATCCTCCGCCCGACTGGATGTACCGTTCGAAATCCGCCTCCTGAGCTGGATTGAGTACATCACCGGTGGTACTCAGGAAGATTACGGCAGCATATTGGGCCAGATTCTCCTCGTTGATATTTTCGGCATTTTTGGTGGTATCCACCTCAAATCCGTTTTCAGCACCCAGTTTTTGAATGGCTGCAATGCCTTGGGGAATTGATTCATGGTAATAGCCTGCTGTTTTGCTGAATATCAATACTTTGGGGTTGCCTTCCCGTTTTTTCGAACAGGAAACAAGACCAAAAATCACAAGCATGAGCAGCAAGCCAAGGCTACTTAGGTTTTTTGGGTAATTCATAAGGTTTGAAAGATTTTTGGGGAAATTAGGAAAAAAGTCCAAATGCTTGACTGCTAAGAAATACAATGGGGAATATTATGGATCAATCGGTCAATTTTGTCGATGAAACTGATGACTAGATCACCCTTGCACCTTCAGAAATCTCTACCGGGATAAATTCAGGAGACTTAAAAAACTGCTTTTCATAGGCAATTTGGATTTGGGCGATGAATTTTTCTATCGATTTCGTTTCTACCAGATTGAGTGTGCATCCTCCAAAACCTCCTCCCATCATTCTTACCCCCAATACTTCAGGCTTTGCCTGTGCTGTATGGGATAGAAAGTCCAGTTCAGGACAGCTGACTTCAAAGTCCTGACTTAGGCTAGAATGTGAGGCATTCAATAGACTTCCAAAATAAGCAAGGTTCCCTTTTTGAAGCGCCTTCGCCGATTGTAGGACCCTTTGGCACTCTGTAATGACGTGTTTGGCTTTAGGAAAGAGCGCATCAGGAAGAATTGCTCTCACCATTTCCAATTCAGAGAGGCTCAAGTCTCGCAGCGTGTTGATTTCAGGAAAATCGGTCTTGAGCAGTCGGACACTTTCTTCGCAGGCTTCTCTCCGTTCATTGTAGGCCGAGTCTGCCAGTGAATGTTTTACTTTCGAATTGACCAGAATTAGGGAATAGTCGCCTAAACCTACCGGGATTTCCCGATGGGTTTTGCTTCTGCAATCCAGCAAAAGAGCCTTTCCTTCCACACCGAAGGCCGAAGCATAGGGGTCCATGATCCCACAATTTACCCCTGCATAAAGGTGCTCGGATTTTTGGGCGTAGAGCGCTAGGTTTTTTTTGGGTATGCCGAAGTCAAAAATTGCTGAAATGGCTGTTCCAACGCTTACAGAAAGCGCTGCCGATGAGGAAAGTCCGGATCCGACTGGGATGTTTCCTGCGAGGACCATGTCAAAACCTTTTACCTCATAGCCTGACTGTCTCATCAACGCACACATGCCCATGATGTAATTGGCCCAGTGTCCTTTTTTCGGAGCCAAGGAGTTCAAATCAAAGCTGAATTCCTGTCCAAAGTCTGCTGATACAAGCCGACAGATAGGGGACTCGTTTTTTTGTATGGCCACCCAGATTCCCTGTTTTACCGCAGCAGGAAAAACAAAACCCTCCTGATAATCCGTGTGCTCACCGATCAAATTGATTCTTCCCGGGGCAAATGTGATCAGGGGATTAGCGGCGAAATGGGATAGAAAAGTTTTGGTAAGTTGAGCTTGCATGGGGACAGGCATTGGGTTAATGGTTCCTAGTCGGGGCATAACCTGAGACTGATAACCGATATCACAATATCCGATTACTTTTTTACTTCAAAATGCTGGGAAGACTTTCTGGCTACCAAGGTGGTTTCCAAAACAATGGAGATCGGATCTTCGGAAGCGATTCCGTCCAATTGATCCAAAAGATGGGTTGCTGCCAACTTGCCCATTTCGTAGCCGGGTTGGGAGACAGTGGTAAGTGGAGGTTCTACCACTGCTGCGGTGGGGTTGTTGGTGAATCCTGCCAAAGCAATGTCCTCAGGAATCCGAATGCCCTGAGCTTTCCATTCGGTAAGGACATCTACAGCCACCGGGTCGATCATGCAAAAGACGGCATCCGGTCTGGGGTTGAGCTTGAGGATGTCTTTGGCTACTTGAATATTTCCTGATTCTGTGAGATCGGTGATTTTGATCAGGGATTGGTCTTCGTCCACTCCAAATTCTTTAAGGGCTTTAAGGTACCCTTCTTTCCTTTTTTTGGAAATGTACAAATCCTCAGGGCCAGATACATAGACGATTTTTCGGGAACCGTTTTCCAAGAGGTGCTGCACCACTTGGTATGCTCCTCCTGCATCATTGAAGGTAACCTTGGATACGGGAATATCTTCCTGAACCCGGTCAAAAAGCACAAAGTTGATTTCTCTGTCATAGAGGTCATACAAATGCTCAAAGCGATTGGTTTCCCGACTGAGTGAGATCAACAGCCCATCCACCTGACTGGATACCAAAGTGCGGATATTTGCCTTTTCCTGATCCAAAGACTCATTACTTTGGCAGATGATGACATTGTAGCCGCGAGAATTGGCATGATCCTGAATTCCGCTTATACAGGAAGCGAAAAAATGAGAAGTGATTTCAGGGACGATGACTCCAAGGGTTTTTGATCGGGAAATCCGGAGAGATTGTGCCAGTAGGTTTGGCTGGTAATTCATCTCCTTGGCCATTTCCACGATTTTTCGCTTGGTTTCCGGATGGAGCTCAGGGGAGTCCTTCAGGGCTCTGGAAATGGTAGACACAGATACGCCCAATTTTTTGGCGATCTCTTTCATCGTGACCTGATGCCCTTTTTTCATACTTCTTCCTTCTTAATTCTCAAAAATGCAATCGTCTGCAGTTACGAATAAAGCAAAGATTTTTAGAAAAACCGCTATTCTTGATAAACTGTGAATAAAACGGTTTCACCGACAGCCTTTAGCGTACGTGAGTCGATCAGGTCCATGTTGTCCTGATGGGTATGATGGTAATGCCCAAATCCAAAGTCCGGGGAAAACTCGATAATATCGATCATCGGAATGCCTGCCTGTGCATTGACGAAGTAATGGTCGTCTACGATCTCCGGAGCATCTTTTTGAATGAAAAAGCCGGAATGGCCCAGTTGGGAAGCGTGACCCCATACTTTGGAAACAATTCCTCCTGCAAACTGTCTGGAATAGCCTTCTCTGTAAAACCGTGCATTTTTCGCACCCACAAGATCCACCAATATTCCATAGTAGGCGGAATAATTAGGGATATGCTTGTTTTTGGACCAATATTGGGAGCCATGACACCACCACACTTGGGAGTTATTTCTTCCTGAAGACATTTCAGGCTCTCCGTCATCCTCTCCGTCAAAAAAAATAAAATCAATTCCCACTTCTGGCTTCAATCCCTGGCTGGAAATGGTCCTTGCGATTTCCAGTAGCACACCTACTCCAGAGGCGCCGTCATTTGCTCCGTCAATGGGTTCATTGATGCGCTCGGTGTCTTTATCTGCAATTCTCCGTGTATCCCAATGGGCTGCGAGAAGGATTCTTTTGGTCGCTTGGGGATTGTAGGAAGCAATAATATTGCTAAGATTCCAATTTAGTCCATCGTAGGTTTTCACCTGAAAATCCTGCGTCTGAACACTCATTCCATAGGACTCCATCTGAGATATGATCCAGGTCTTGGTGGCAGCATGTCCCGGAGTGCCGGGGACACGGGGACCAAAGTCCACTTGCTTTTGGACGAAAGCATAGGCAGAATCGGCATTGAATGCAGGGTAGGGCTTGACGACTACTTCCGGAGCTTGGGTTTCGGTGGTTTTTTCACCCGAACAGGCCAAAGCAAAAACCAAGAGGGCGATAAGCCAAAGTTTATTATTCTTCATACGCCCAGTCGATTTTATCTTTCATGTCTTTGACCACAAATCCCATGGCTTTCAACCCAGCCCTGATTTCATCCACTTTGGTATAATCCCTGGCTGTTTTTGCTTCCCCATACAGCTTGAGCAAAAGATCCAGCATGGAACTCTGCACGTCGCTTTTTTCTTCGATCAAACCCAAAATATCCACCACAAAGGTGATGAATGTATCTTTCATTTTTTGAAAAACCTCCTCTCCAAACGCGGCCGAAGATAGCTGTCCGGTGAAAATGGAATTGATCTTTTTCAGCAGATTAAACAGGTGACCGATGGCCTGTGCGGTGTTGAAGTCGTCATCCATGGCTCGGTAAGCCGCAGTGATGCTGCTTTCGACCTGCTTGATTTGTTCTGGATCAGGAGATATTTCCGGATTTGGCGTGTATTCCAAAGCGCGGGCAATTCTCAATCCGTTGATGATCTTTTTGTAGCCTTTTTGCGCAGCCTTTAGTGCCTCGTTGGAAAAATCCAAGGTGGAGCGGTAATGCGCTGTGAGCATGAAATAGCGGATCGTCATTGGGCTATAGGCCTGCTCCAGCAACTTATGATTGCCGGTGAAAAGCTCCTGCAGCGTGATGAAATTCCCCAAGGATTTGCCCATCTTCTGTCCATTGATGGTGATCATGTTGTTGTGCATCCAGTATTTGGCCGGATCGCGGTGATTGCAGGCATTTCCCTGAGCGATTTCACATTCGTGGTGGGGAAACATCAAGTCCATGCCACCTCCGTGAATGTCAAACTGGGTGCCCAAGTACTTGCTGCTCATCGCTGTACACTCGAGGTGCCAGCCCGGAAAGCCTACTCCCCAGGGAGATTCCCATTTCATCAGGTGTTCGGGGGCTGCATTTTTCCAAAGGGCAAAATCAACGGAATTTCGCTTTTCGCCTTGACCATCGAGATCCCGGCTGCCGCTGATCAATTCATCCAATACCCGGCCGGATAGCTTGCCGTATTTGTAGATGTTGTTGTATTTGAGTACGTCAAAGTAAACCGAGCCATTGACTTCATAGGCTAAGCCTTCATTCAGGATCGCTTCTACCAAAGCGATTTGCTCGGGGATGTGGCCGGTGGCACGGGGCTCGATGCTTGGTTTCCAGGTGTTGAGCAATGCCATATCCCGATGATAGGTGTCCGTATATTGCTGCGCAACTTCCATGGGTTCGAGCTGCTCTAGCTTGGCTTTTTTGGCGATTTTATCTTCTCCTTCGTCCGCATCTCCGGTCAAGTGCCCCACATCGGTTATGTTTCGGACATAGCGAACTCTGTATCCCAAATGAGTTAAGTAGCGGTTGACTGTGTCAAATGTGACTGCAGGTCGCCCATGGCCCAAATGTGCATCTCCATACACTGTAGGCCCGCAGACATACATGCCCACAAAAGGCGGGTTGATGGGTTGAAATTCTTCCTTTTGGCGGGAAAGGGTGTTGTATACTTTGAGTTGATGCGATTTCATTTTGAGATGCTAGAAGCGAGATTCAAGTCTCTAAAACCGGAAAACCGATTTTTAGGTTCGTGTTGCAAAATAGCGGATTTGGCTTGGGAAATGAAAAGAAATGGATGTCAGGGGCAGTTAACTTTTCCAAAGTTCTGCACTTTGGAAAAGTTAGAGTGACAAATTCCCATGAGACGATAAGGACTTTATAAGGTACGTGCTGGATTAATTGGTGAAAGTGCGCTGAAAGCGCAACTTATAGTAGCCCCAAATTCAATTTGGGGCTTTGAACATTTGATTTTTGATTTTGAGCCCTGAATGGGCGATTTGTAATCTATACAGATCGTGCCGTTGGCACTCTTAAAACTCTTTTGAAAACCTACACCCAGAATTGAATTCTGGGCTGAGACAGGAAATGCCTTTGGCATTTAATCCTTTGGAGAGAGGGTATGACCCATCATAAAAAACAAAAAACCTCCGATCCTATTCGAACCGGAGGTTAAAGTTGATTTAAGAGATTAAAAAGAAGAGATTTTTAATTGGAAGATAAGTGTTTAATGAATGCCGTGTTCAACTTATAAGTGCAACACCTAATTTTTGTTTGAGTTTTTGTATTGGACTAAGGTAATTAAACTTTCTAACGGGTCTGTTATTGATTTTAGCTTCGATTGCTTGTATTTGTTCTGTTGAGATTTCATTGAGGTCAGTTTTTTTAGGTAAGAAAGCTCTAAT